>JBEBTM010000346.1:0-5220 GCA_040393745.1 Thermogutta terrifontis
CAAGAATACACGCCGTCACAACAGCCGTTTTCAGTGCTTTCCGGCTCGGCGTACTGCGGCTTACCGTCCATCCGCTGCCAGTGGGAACCGTCTTTGGAATCGGTCCAGCCGTCTTCAGATGCGGTGTCGGTTTTTCGGTAAACGGCTGGGTGAAAACCGTATCGCAAATGGTAAGCTTCGGGATCAAGCGGCTTGCCGTTCGGGTCAAGAATTTTCACGGCGAACGAATGCGTCAACCCAAAGCGTCGGGCGAACACGGGGCCGTTGAAGCAGGAGCTCCGGGCGAAGTAATACGCATTACCGTCGGTGTCGATTTCCAGGGCGTCGATCTTTCCCGCTTTGTCCAGCGCAAGTCGAGCCAGGACTTTCACGTTACTGAAATTCAGGGTCGACTCCCAAACCTCGCCGCCGGGCAGCGTCACGCACCGGGGCGTTTCAAAGGACAAGAGAGCACCGGCCCGGTTTCGGGTTTTGAGATCGACCGTGGCGTTTTCGATTTCTTCAAAGATTTTTCGAAGCCGGGCTTCGGGGCAATGGAAGCGGAGTTCTTCGGTATACAATTGGGTCGCCTCAAGGAAATGTTTTTCCTGAACCTGCCGGAGAAATTTTGCAACGATTTCCGATGTGGTATTTTCAGCCGGGGTTTTCGACTGTTCGGCAACCGACATACCGAGGACGGCAATCCCGCCCAATACGAGAACGAATAAACCGACACGCAAAAAAGAAGGCATGGGAATTCTCCTGAAAAGTAAGGAAGCAACCGTTTGACTACAATTGTAGGCTATTGCGGTTTTCTTGTCAAGACGAGGCTTTCTTTCACGGAAACCTTCTTGCTCACTGGGGTAAAACTGATAAGGTGAAACGTGTCCAGGCATCGGTCTTTCCCTGTTTGACGAAACAATCCCGCCCCATTGCGGGAAATCGATTTTGGCGTAAACTCTAGGGGTAAGGTTTCAGAGATACCCACGTGACCTCAGGAGCGGGGCGTGGCGCAGTCTGGCTAGCGCGCCTGCTTTGGGAGCAGGAAGTCGCAGGTTCGAATCCTGTCGCCCCGATTTTGACGCAACCTTTGCATTGGCAAGGTGTTGCGACTTTAACCCTAAACGGCTTTTGAGGTTAGAACGGCCTCGGAAGCCGTTTTTTTGTCGAAAATCGGCCCAAAACCCGAAAAGTTCGCGCACCGAAGCGCACGTAAATGACACGCCTACAGAGAACGTAGCAGAGAACGGGAGTTTTACCGAAAACGCCGCCAATACGCCGAAAAGCCCTTGTTTTTCAAGGTTTGAACGATTTCATTGAACCGGCAGCCTTCTGCTCGCTTTCAGGAGTCCGAGCATCGGCGTTTACCCCGGTTTAATCCCGGCAACCGGTCGCTCCGCCGTTGAGCACCCACAAACCGCCCGTGTTTGGTTCCGGCAGTCTATCCCGGCCAACGGCCCAATCCCGGCCCTCGACCGTTAAAAGGCCGAAGTTCGGCCTCACGCCGTCGGCGCAAAAAAACACCCCGCCCCGACCGAAATCGAAACGGGGTGCGGGGTGGTTGAGGCGTCAATCTTGGTCGACGAACATCACGGTGATGACCGGTCTCGGATCGTCGCCGGGACCGATGACCGCCCGGAGTCGAACATCTTCAGGCTTGACCGATTTACCGTCTCGCGGCACTCGGCTGACGGTGAAAAGCACCGTGTCCCCCTCGGTGGCCTTAGCTCGAACCCGGAGGACGTTTAACAGATCCCACAGTCGGCCCGATTCGTCCTGATGTGTCTGCCGCTCGCTGTCTTCGTCGCTCCAAGCGACGCAATCCAACCAGGGCTCGATCAGGACTCCTATCGGAACCGTGAAGCCTGCTTGTCGGGCAAGGTCCGTAGGAACCTCGACCAGAAAGCCGTCGTCGATGAGATTTTGCCGGGTATACCGATGAATCACTTCTGCGTTTTCGAACAATCCGCTCATTACTTTTCTCCGTAAATGGATGGGAACAAATGGGTTAAGAACACAACCCAAACAATACTCCTCACGAACGTGAAAGCAATGGGCGTCGAAAATTTCGGGTTTCTCGACGCGAGAGATTGTGATGTGTATAATCGTCGTTATGATCCATTTTTGTCTCGTACTTCATATCCGGGGCAATTACTCAAAGAGCCACTGCCACCATGAGCAACTCGACCGACACCGATCTTGACGACATGACCCGCGATGAATTGGTCGCGGAGGTCAAGCGATTGCGACAGCCCCCCGGTTCCGTTCCGATCAAAGGCGTTCGGAAAAGTTCCGAAGCGACCTTCTGTGGCTTGCCACTCGTTTCCATCGCGGTCGGTCCTGACCCGGAAAAGAACGAATTGCGAGGCCACGCTCGCGGTATTATTGCCATCGGTGACATTGCGACAGGAGTTTTGGCAATCGGCGGCTTGGCTCGTGGTGGCGTGGCGATTGGCGGGGTCGCTATCGGAATCATCGCCTTGGGAGGACTCGCCCTGTCGTTATTGCTGGCAATGGGCGGACTTGCTATCGGTTGCCTCGCGCTCGGCGGCTGTGCCATTGGCGGGATCGCGATAGGTGGCGCCGCTTTCGGGATTGTAGCTGCCGGAGGGTTGGCCGTGGGATATTACGCTTTCGGTGACGCGGCATTCGGCGTCCATGTGATCAGTTCCACGTTTCGCAGTCCGGAAGCCGTCGAATTTTTCGGGCGATTTATTCCCGGCTTGAAAAAATGAGTCCCGCCATATAGAATCAGGATTTCAGCAACAAAAACTGATCCTGTTGCAACCGAGCGACATGGCACTCTCTTTCTCTTTTTTCGGATCGCTTTTTCCAAGCCAAGGAGACCGCGAAGCCAAGAGGCTTCTGCGACATCTTGAGGAACATCCCGACTCATACGGCGCCTATACGTTTCTCGCCCTGGTTACCGCGATGGCCGATGCGTCGGCGGAGGAAGTCAAGCGGGAGTTGGCGAAAACCCTCCACGCGCTGATTCATCGCGAGTTGGCAAAGCCGGATCGAAATCCTTGTTGGTTTCATGGCTTCTTCGATCACACGCTCGAACAATACGAATCGTCTCGAAAAAGTGTTCCCGACGAGTATCTTTCGGCATTCCTCATCATTGCCGGTCAGGAAAATAGCGGTTTCATCCGGGAGAAGGCCGTCCGTGAGTGGAAAACGCGCCAGACCCCGCTTGCCGTTCGGTTCCTGATCGACCGTCTTGCCGATTGGGTGCCTCAAGTCCGTGCCGCCGCCTGGGACTCGCTCCGGCAGTACATGACGCCGGAGTACCATGCTTGCTTTCTCGAACGGTTTTATTGGATCGACCGATTGCTCGGCAAGGGTAATTCGGATTCCGTTCAATTCGGTCAAACGCTGGTCGATTTCGTGTTTTCGCACGAATTTTCTCAGGAGGTCGAAAAACACCTCAAGCAGCATGACTCACGAAATTGGAAGTGCTATGTCAAGCATGCCGTCGGTGGCCACCTCAAGACGAACCGCTTGCTTCTCGATGCCGTGCGAAAGGATTCCTCGCCGACGATTCGGTCGTCGGTGATTCGTATTCTGGACGATTTGTCGGAGGCATTACGGGAGGCGATTCTGGCTGATGTAATTCGCGATCCGGCACAACCCGTTCGGAGCCGGGCTTTGTATTATATCGTACAACATCTTGACCGACCGAATTGTGAACAAAAAACTCTCTGCGCGGCTGCCGATTACTCCCCGGCCGTTCGCGAGGTGGCAAGGTTCTATCTGCGTGACAAGGTGACAGACTGGCGAGCCTTTTACCTGGAGCGAATTGACTCCGATGGATTGACCGAAAGACTCCGAAACGACCGTCGTCAAACGCTCGGTTGCCTCGGCGGCTTTTCCGAATACGCCGTTGAGGCTGACATTTCCGTGTTGGAACGACTCGCCAAAATTCAGGACGACAAAGCCGAAGCAATTGCTTTGGAGGCAATTTATCGATTGGATCCGATCCGTGGAACCGAGTTGGCAACGGAATTGCTCCCGAACCATGCCGGACGATTAGGCCGGTGCTGCCTTCGAATACTCTCGCAAAAATCGTCTCCTGAAACGCTGGCGTTTGCGAGAACGATTGCCAACGCCGAATCAAGCCGTCTTCGGATCATCGGCCTGCGATTGCTGGAAAAGCTGGGCGGCTGGCGTGTCGCCGCTGATCTGATTCTGGCGACCGCTGATACGGATGAAGCCGTTCGTAAAAAAGCGGTTTCGCTTCTGAATCAATGGATTCGGAAGTTTTCCACTCAATGCTGGATCAATCCGGGAACCGAGGAAACCGAACGTGTCGTCAATGCCGTCAAATCGATTCGCTCCCGAAATACTGTCCTCCCTTCCGATACGATCAAAACGATCCTGTTCTTTTTCGGAGTGCGGGAGAAATGAACCAACCCCAGTCAAGACAATTGGAAAACGAACCTATGAAGGCCGACCCGCTTGAGAGTATTCAAAGACTTGCTATTCCTGTTGAGGCCGATTTGGTATTGAGTCCCACCGTTCACTACGGTGAGGGGATGACGGCCATTTGTTTTCGCACGGAAGGTGGCCGCTTCGGTCGCATTACCTTTGATAATCTTGACGCTTTGAAGATTTGTCGAGGCGAATCGTGCCCTTACTCATATGACATGAAACCGGGGAAGCATTGGTCGTGGGTTTGCAAGGTGCAAAATTCCGGCTGGCAGCGGGAGCGGTTCAATTACGAAAACAAGAACTACGGTCACTCGTATGAATTCGGCGGTGATGTTCACGAAATGCTCTCCGACTTTTCCCACTACTTGTTCCTGTTTCATGATGAGTTCGTGGAAGTGATCGCTCGCGGCTTTTGGTTTGAAGAATCCCAAGACGATTTATTTGGTAAACCCTTGACCGAGGGGCACCCTTTTTTGTGTTTGCCGGAAACAATTGTCGAAAAACACGTCACGGCGGGAATCGCCTGGAAAGCGGTTATAAACCCACGCCCAGTCGAGAAATTGATTTCCAATACGAAATACTGCCGACAGAAGCTGGTTGAAGTTTACCTTGAGCTGGATGGAAATCTATCTTCGTATGCTAACCGAACATGCTATATCATGGAACGAAATGGGCATCTTGTCAGTGTTTTGGACGCATCGCTCGGTAAATTGGAGTTGATTAAAAAAGGAGTCGCATCGTTTGAGGAGGTGAAACCGTTTGTTGAAAAATATGCCGTGGAAGTCGCGCAAAGACGAAAACAAATGGGTA
>JBEBTM010000347.1:0-5200 GCA_040393745.1 Thermogutta terrifontis
CCCTGTGTGGGGGTTCCGAAAAGCCACCCATTAGCCTTTCCAAGGACGCCTTCTGTCAGCGATTTGAATTCGTCGAACGTGTACACGCCAAGATGAAAAGGGTTGTCGTTTTCGCTGGAGAAATCGTTCTTTTCGTTCGGGCAACTTATCGCAATGACTGCGTCCTTGTTCAGAAGCTTCTTGATTGCCTTCAGAAACGTCACTGGCTCCTGAAGGTGTTCGATGGTTTCGAAGCACGCGACCATGTCAAACTTCTTTCCTTTGAGAAGCTTGTCAGCTTGGTGCGCATCATATTTATGAAATTTGACTGTATCGCTCGCGAACAGCTTGTTGGCGTTGTTGATGGCTTCGTCCGAAACATCGACACCGACCACCTCTTTGGCACCCCACTTTGAAAGGAGTGCAGAGCCGTAACCTTCGCCACAGGCAATGTCGAGAACAACTTTACCGGCACACATCGAGCGCAAAATCTCATAGCGCCCGACATGCTGACTGGCATAAAATGGATCATAATGATCGCTTTCCAAATGCATACGTTCTTCAGACATGAACCCTCCCGTGGAGCGAATTAAAGGTATTATTTTTGAGTAGTCAAACCGAAAAGGCGAGATAACTTACGTGCAGCAGAGCGTAAGGTCAGGCTGGTGGGTCGCTGTGCCTGCGCTTGGTGCGATGCCTCCTGTAATAGGTGGCGCCTTGCGTTATCCAAGTCCATGATCCAGCGAGTGAGATGTTCAGTTTCAGTAGCGATCCATGTTGAACGGTCGCTGTTATCGTATGGAACAGATATACCGTTTTCAACATCTGAAGGCGCGGTTGGCGCGGATACTGAATTGTCAGAGGCAAGACGGTGATTAAGACCGTTTTTGGTCAGAAAGGCGGAATAATTCTTGTAGTTCTGTTCGTAGCAGCGCTCGAATTTAGAAAAGTCGGAGTGTTCAATAATATAGTTGAGATCGACTGGTCTGAAGGTGTCCACTTCAATCGTAGGCAGTCCGAACAGCGCCGTCAGTTCGCGAATTCTGGTATCGTAGGTAAAATACGCGGAAGGTATGCCTTGATGAAGCGCAATAACATTTCCATGGAGACGAAATCCGATCATGAAATCCACGTTCTTACCGACGTGTTCGGACCAATCGTCAATCGTAAAAGGACTGTACACACGAGACGAGAGGAATTGCTGCACGGCATCAGAGTGCGGAAGGTCGAACTGAACCTGTATTTTGGCAATCTGCTGTTGCTTTTCCTCTCCATCAACAAGCGTTGAAAGTGTTTCTTCGCGTTCTCCTTGCGAATACAGAAAAGAGTTGCCACGAGCGATGCACTCTAAAAACAATGAACGCTGAATACGAAGGGCCTTGATCCAGTTTGAAGCATACTCACCCCAAAGGTACTTGTTGAGAGTAAATCCGACAGCAATATTGCGCGTATCTGTCGGCTTTTTTATCTCAACTCGTGGAGATGTAGAGCGGTAAAAACTGGGGCAGCCGATAACGCTAATGTTTTTAATTCCCAGATCATTCAACACTTCCGCGGAGTAGTTTCCTCGAACGCCGATCGTCTCGCACTTGTCGGCCATTACATGGAGCGCCTCTACCGTTCCCTTGTGCAGAGACATTTTCTTGTAGGAAGGCGCTTGGGCGCCAATGCCAAGAGGAATGATCGGAGTATTGATTTTTTTGAGGACGTCGACCATGTATCCGAGATCGATCGATTCAGTTATGTAGTTCGATCCTCGAACGACCGTCACATCGAATTTGTATTCGTCCTGTATTTTGCCCAGACCTTCCTTAATCTGGACATTTCTTACTTCGTCGTAAGTCAACTGCTTCAAGATAGAGTCGAATACCAATAGGTCGCCCGTATTGACATCTCCATTCCGGAAGTGCGTTATCGGGTCTGAGAAGGGTAGACTTGCTGTCGCAAGACCGTCTTTTTGCACTATAATGCCCCCTCCATTAAGTGTAAGTAGTTTGGTCAACGTCTTCCCTTTATTTTACGTATGATAAACGTCCATTTTTGATAGTGAAATCTAGAACGCATCGATTGTGATACTCAGATTAACTATGAAATTACTCGCGATGAAACGAACAAAATCACAATAATAGCTGATATAATGAGCGCTGTTGGCGCGAGACGCTTAAAACGATTTATTACGGTTCTCGCTTTCCAAGCATCAGCAAATGACAGCCCACGCTCTTGATGGCTATTATTCAACAGGAACGAAATGTAAAATCCGAGCGCCAGAAATATCGGCAAGAGTTGAGCCGAAGAAAAGATAATTGATCTGGGCATAGATTCCACTCACTTAACAATAACTACGCACTGGTGAGACGCCACCCCGTAGCGACTTAATTGCATAGATTTCGTTCCAATGACAACGACAAATAGTCGCCCCGCCCGAGGGAAGGGACCAAATAGGGTTAGGGCGGGGCAACCGGCCATCTATCGAACGCTGCGAACTTCGGGCTCTTTATAAGTTTAGTCCCAGTATGTCATGTTTTGGTTTCGTTAAAGGTTTTCGGCGTGGTGGAACTGAGTTGTTGCATCGCTTCGAAAGGCATTCTGAAGCACAATGCCTCGGCTTCCTGGTGTAATTGTATGCCAGCAGCCAATCGCGAACCTGGCGCCGTAAATGGAATCGTATCCGCGAAGCGCTTCGATGTTTCCAATGAAGTCGAGCAAAAGTGCCGCGTGAGCGGGCACGGTTCTATCCATTGTGTTGTCGTTTTGATGTGAGCCGATGTTCCGGCCTCGGAAAGGTGTGACAATCGATCAGGTGTAATCTCGGTTGGCCCCGCCTACCGAAACTTTTATTTGCAGTTTCGATATGGCGGTATCCATCGTAGATGAAGCCATTCCCGTTTCATTTAGCCAGAAAAAACCGCATAAATGGGCGGCTAAGCATTTGTCATTCGAGTTACAGTTCGATAATGCAGTCGTATTCAGAACTAGAAGGACGCGGGAATGAAAACGATACTGAACAGAATCCGTTCGCTAGCTTCCAGCGCCAGCAAATATCCTTCAGATCAGGACACCGATCCGATCTTTTCCCTCCGCCATAAAACGGCCAGCGTTACCAACTATGAAAAGCTTTACGCGCAGAACTATTACGCTCATCAGTCCGACTCTACGTCATATGACGTTGAACGGTTTCCACGGCTACTTCGGCAGTTGGCTGGTGAATTTGGCGTCGATAGCCTTCTGGATATCGGTGGCGGCAACGGAAAACTCTCGCAAATCTGGCGTGATGGTGGCGGAAAAGCCGCATCTCTAGACTACTACGATAACCCAGAAGCATTTTGTAAGAAGTTCGATTTATCTCGAAATGACCGCAGTAAAACCGCCGAAATTTCTTCTTTCCTTTCGGATTCACTTGGGAAATATTGGGTTTCCACCTGCTTGGATGTGGCAGAACACATTGATAACGAGCATCTCGCTGACTTTATGCTAAATCTGAAAAGCATAACAAGCAAAGCTCTTGTTATCTCCATCAGCACGCGTCCAAGCTCACAAGCCAACAGTTTTCACTCGACGGTTATTCCAATCGAAACTTGGAAGAAAATTTTCCAAGCATCCGGCTTCGAGATCTACTCGGACAACTATTTTGATGAGCTGGTTCGAGACGTTCATTTTGTAGGAACTGGCGCGGAAATTTTATCCGTTTCTCATTGGCATAAGATCAACCCTTTTCGAGATGCCAAGAACCATCAGCATTATTTGATTGTGCGAAATGATCGGAGAAAGAAAATTTCTTCTCTCCCCGATCTTCGAAAGAAAATATCGGATATTCTGGACATTTCTTACAGGTGGAGAAAACGAGCCTTAGACCGCACATATCCGAAGCTAACATATTCTGTTCATTTTATCCAAGATTGGGCCTTCGCTCGTAGCATTATGGATGCCTGGCCAGCTGAGCAATTGCGGGTCACGTTGCGGGAAGATTGCATCAGCAAGTCATATCAGAAGGTAATTAAAGGATTCCTGACCCAAAAGGGCATCGAATTCACGACCTTACATACGTCACATGACGCTCGTTCACTCATGTCTCCGTCTCCTAACAAGAGCGAGCTGTGGATGACTGCAACTGAAGGAAATCACAGCGTCACCCATCAGTTAAACTCCTCCGTCATAGCCATGGCGCGAGAGGCTGGATATCACACCGTTTCGCTCCAGCACGGAATGACTATCGCATCCTCAATATCCCCGGCCTCGGAAGTGATTGGCGCGTGGGACAGCAAGGCACAAGGCGCTTTTGCTGCTGCTGTCGCAGACCCTTCAGCTCACAATATAGAGGTTATTGGTTCGCCCAAGGCCATCGATGCGTCAATTGAACAATACCCAGATGCTATCGCTAACAGGTTCGGTGACTGGACCAATGAATTCAAGAGCAAGCTTTTGGTCGCACTGAACCTTCATTGGTCGGTTCATCACCACGGAGCGGATGAAACCTACTCATGGATCGAACGTTTAATCACCCATAATCCTGAACAGCTGTTCTTCGTAAAGCCTCACCCCGACGACAGTTCAATCTATGATTTTGTCTCCGAGAAGCCATATAAGAATATCATTCTAATTGATGATATTCTGCTTACCTCGATGGACTGGCCCTTGATGCGGCTGTTAAAGGCAGTTGACGGTGTAATTACTACGCAATCAACCCTGATACTTGATGCACTTATAGCTGGCACGCCAGTTGCTCGGCTTCCGGTGGAGGAGTTGAAAGCCTTTGGCACAGGTCTTAGCAATGCCTCCTTCCCGTTTGACGATATTTCGGTCATACCGATGATATCGCATGATGAATGGAGCCAAGGCGCTATTCCAACTGCGTTGTCAAAACCGGCGATTTCTCTACCGAGAGCTTTCGGTAATCATATGTGCTTTTTCTCAAACATCATTGCTTTGAGCAGTAAACGGAAAAGCCTAGATGTCAGTTCCGTTAGAGCTTCTACAGCTAAGGCTCTTTCTGAAGCGATGCAGCACGCGAACCTAAATGGCCATCCTCACAAAGATATTCATGCAATTGATTTGGCGCTGGAGAGATTTCTTCGTTAAATTTATTCCACACTTGGTTCGATGAGTGCTGACAGGGCTCAA
The DNA here is from genome assembly GCA_040393745.1 of Thermogutta terrifontis. Lineage (GTDB taxonomy): Bacteria > Planctomycetota > Planctomycetia > Pirellulales > Thermoguttaceae > WRKP01. Next base: position 5,098 of record JBEBTM010000347.1, read on the forward strand.
TTTCGTGCCTCTCAGCCTCCCATTCTGCAATCAAGACGGGGTAACTGTTTGCCAGATCGTTTGGACAGCCATTTTCACATCATCTATTACAATCACAATGAAT
>JBEBTM010000348.1:0-5192 GCA_040393745.1 Thermogutta terrifontis
ACGTTAAAGAAAGTTAGAACCATGCCCAAGCAGAAAACTCACAAAGGAATCAAAAAGCGATTCCGAATGACGGCCACCGGCAAGGCGAAGCATCGTCGTAGCGGAACGAGCCATTTGGCTTACCGTTTGACCAAGAAGCAACGCCGCCAACTGCGTGGAACCACGGTTGTCAGCACGGCGGAAACGAAGAAAATCGCCATTTGCCTGGCCCCGTCAGGCGACTGAAAGAGCGCAAAAAAACGAGCTGGAGACCGTATCTTCGGATTTCGCCACGTCAATCGCCGCATCATTCATCACCGGACGCAACTTGGCTGTAACGCCCCGATGCTCTTTGACAAGACTTGGGGGGCCTGGTTCGTCGCAAGAACAAGAGGAGAAAGAACATGAGAACTCGAAAGGGAGCCGCCAGACGGCAATCGAAGCGACGTATTTTTCAACGAGCGAAAGGTTTTCGCGGCGGTCGCGGTAAACTGCTGCGGACAGTCAAGGAGACGATCGTTCGGGCGAATTGTTACGCGACACGGGACCGAAGGGTTCGTAAGCGTGAATTTCGGGCCCTGTGGATCACCCGTATCAATGCTGCGACCCGGATGCAAGGGCTTCGCTACAGCGAATTCGTGGCCGGTCTGAAAAAGGCCCAGATTACTCTCGACCGTAAAACGCTTGCCGAGATGGCCGTCAATGATGCCAAGGCGTTTGCGGCGGTCGTTGATTTGGCCAAAACCGCCTTGGGGAAAACCTGACCTTCCGAAACACTGTCCTGAGACGACAAAAAGGGTGAAGGGGGCATAACTCCCTTCACTCTTTCGTTTTATACAGGGTGAGAAGTTTTGTCAGAACGACTGGTTCAGTAGATTTCGAACCACAACCCGACGGACGACGACGCAGAGGAAACTGGTCAAACTGCTCCGCTGGTTGAATTGACGCAGAAGCCGGAAATCATCGTGTCCCAAGGCCGCGAACACATTTTCACAGAGCGTATTGCGGTCCTCGATGTTCAATCGGATTTCCCGTTTCGTGGCCGTGTGGTCGATGACATGAAGCACGAGTCCGAGAAAGCGGTCCACGAAATCCTCCCACGCGCGGTTTTTCCTTTCCAGGCAGCGCACCAGCAATTCACGATCCAGTTCGGCAACGGACATTTTACATTGGTCGGGTTTGAGTCAAACGGACAACTTGGTATAATGAGATCCTAGCGATTTCCAAATGCCGCGTAAAGGCCAAAATCCCCTTCGTTCAGTCCGGCATACGGAATGCCGGCGTTTTCAAAAAAACTCCATTCCAAAACACGATTCCAACGGAGTAGAACCATGGATAGTATTCCGATGACCCGCGAAGGGTACAATAAAATCAGGGCGGAAGTCGACCGCATGGAAACTGAGGAGATGCCGATCATTCTCGAACGGCTTGCCACGGCACGAGCCGAAGGGGATTTGAAGGAAAACGCCGAATACCACGGAGCCCGGGAAAGTCAGGGGCTTCTCCAGGCCCGGATCAACGAATTGAAGGCCAAGCTCAATCGGGCCACGATCATTGATCCATCGACCATGCCGCAGGATGAAATTCGTTTCGGCGCCCGGATCAAGGTCCGTAAAACCGGTGCGAAGCGGGCCGAGGAATACACCCTGGTCGGTGCCGGCGATGAAGATTACGACGAAGGTAAAATCCTGGTGACGAGTCCGCTGGCCCAGGGATTCCTCGGCAAGAAGAAGGGTGACGTGGTCCAAATCCAGGTGCCCAACCGCGTGCTGGAATTCACCGTGTTGGAAGTTGCCTATGACTTGTGACTTTCTGGTGACTGAAACGCAAGTGGACGTCCCCGCTTTTTTCGAAAAAAAAACTTTTTTGCAGATTGAACCCATGTCCCAGTTTGATGAATTTCGAAAATTCCTGCGACGCGACGTTCCTTTGGCCATGCACACCCGACTCCAGCTCGGCGGTCCGGCCGAGTTCTTCGCTGAACCGACTTCCGAGGCGGAATTGATCGACATGCTCAAACAGAGTCGGAGCGAAGGCGTACCGGTCCGGGTCATCGGGAGCGGGACGAGCATTCTGCCCGGCGACGAGGGCGTTTCCGGCGTGGTCCTGTCACTTGCGGCTCCCGCATTCTGCGAAATTACGGTCGAAGATAATCGTGTCACGGCCGGAGCCGGCGCGAAACTGGGCCGGGTCGTCACCCAATCGGTCGCCCAGGGACTTTCCGGCATTGAAAATCTGGTCGGCATCCCCGGCACGGTCGGCGGCGCCCTGTGTGGCAATGTCGGTACGAACAGCGGCGATCTCGGCCAATGGGTTGAAAGCGTCCGAGCCGTGGATTTCAACGCCAACGTCTTCCAGCTTTCACGCAACGAAATTACGTTCGGTTACCGGACAAGCAGTTTGGACGACGTGATCATTCTCTCGGTCACGTTGGCTCTGGATCGGGACGACACGGTTGAACTGGCCAAACGGCTCCAGAAAATTTGGATCGTCCGTAAAACGCAACAGCCCACGGGCGAACAGGTTTCCGGATATATGTTCAAAAACCCGGCCACGGGCAATGCCGCTCAGGAACTCATTGAGCGGGCCGGATTGAAAGACGCCCGCATCGGCGGCGCCGCGGTGAGTTCACGCAACGCAAATTTCCTGCTTGTCGAACCGGAATGTACCGTCGACGACGTCAAACGACTCCTCCGGCTCGTGCAAGACGAAGTCGAAGCCCGCACGGAAACCGATTTGGAGTCGGCAATCGAAATCTGGTGATCGAACACGTCCCGTCCCCCTTCGCTTGCGTTTTAGACGCGCAGCGCGTTCCCATGGCTCATTCAACGGTCTGCCCCACGGTCGAAATCGTCGACGAATTCAATCTCGATGCCCGAACGGATCGGGAGATACGCGAACTGTTGCGTGCCTCTTTTCCCGATTGGAGCGATATTTTCCAGCAGCGTCGAATCTGGCATAACACGCCGCCGGTGTTTTCGGTTTTAAGCAAAGATGAAGGACGTCTTGTCGGTCATATCGCCGTGGTAGTCCGTTCGCTCACGACCACTTGGAATTTCCAGTACAACGTAGCCAGTGTCCAGGGCGTTTGCGTCGCTCCCGAAGTTCGGCAGTCGGGTCTCGCGCACCGGATGCTTGAAACGGCCTTGGAGGAAGCCCGGCATCGTGGATTTTCGTATGCCATCCTGTTCTGTAAGGAACCGCTGGTCGCGTTCTACGCCGCGCAGGGCTGGAAGCTCGCCGAAGAATCCCTGGTCATGTGGAAGCAACGCGACTTGCCGATTTCAATGCTTTCGAACTGCCCGATGTATTACGAACTGAAGGATACGCCCTTTCCTGAAGGCCCCTTGGATGTTCACCCGCCGACGTGGTAGAATTTCATCCAAGAGTCGGATGCGAAGTGGGTTTCCGGGTAAGGTTGAGCAATACCCGCTGGACCATTCGGAAGTTTTGCTGCGCTACGCTTCCGGCTTATGTGAGGGATGGCAGCGGTCCCATTTCATTTTTCATGATACCCTCCCCCACCCTATGAAACTTACGCCGCGTAAACTGCAAGCGTTCAAGACCGACAATCGAAAGATTGTCATGGTCACGGCTTACGATTATCCCAGCGCCCGGCTCCTTGATGCCGCCGGGATCGACGTTTTGCTCGTCGGCGACAGTCTGGGCAACGTCGTTCAGGGCAAGCCGACGACCTTGTCCGTCACGCTGGACGAAATAATTTACCATGCCGAAATGGTCGCCCGGGCCGCGGAAACAGCCTTGGTCGTCGTTGATCTGCCGTTCCCCTGTTGCCAGCTTGGTCCCGAGGAAGCGATTCGCGCATCGGCCCGAATCCTCAAGGAAACGCAGGCCGACGCGGTCAAGGTCGAAGGTGGCGAAAGTCGGGCCGGTACCATCCGGGCCTTGGTCGATGCGGGTATTGCCGTAATGGGCCACTGCGGACTTTTACCGCAGGATATTCGAAAGTCCGGCGGTTATTTCATCCAGCGGCAGCGGGAACAGTTGCTCCGGGATGTCCAGGCCGTGCAGGACGCCGGCGCGTTCGGTGTGGTGCTGGAATGTGTCGGTGCCGGGATTGCGAAGGAGGTTTCCGAGTCGATCCAAATTCCGACCATCGGCATCGGCTCGGGCCCCGGCTGCGACGGCCAGGTGCTCGTCTTCCATGACTTGCTCGATTACGTTCCCGAGGATTCGCACACGCCCCGGCATGTCAAGCGCTATGCCGATTTGAAATCGATCATCAAAACCGCCATTGAGCAATACGCCCGGGAAACCCGCGAAGGCGTTTTTCCCGACGAAACAAATTCGTTTCAGTAACGGTTTCAGGACACGAAGCGAGAGCGAGTGTTCTCCTATTTTGACGAACCATCATGGAAACTCCTCAAGAAGAATCCCGGAAACCGGCCATGACGCAGCCCAAAGCGGGCCTAATCGGGTTAGCCATGTCTTGGCTTTTTCCCGGATCGGTCCATTTTTTGGCGGGTCGTCGGCTCATTGGGTTCGTCTGGTTTCTCGGTTCGCTTCTATTGGTTTGCCTGTGTATGCTGTTTATGGCTATGCCTGGCAAGATCGGGCTCGCCGGCGCTTTGGTCTGTGTTTTGCTCTATTTGGCGTTTCTCTGCAATCTGTTCGCGTCTTCCTGGCGGCAACCGGTTCGGGTCGGCTGCGGAACCTTGATCCTGCTGTTTGTTTTCGTCGGCCTGCTCAATACCTTTGTTTTGCCGCGTGTTCTCAAGCCGACGTTGATTCGATACGGCGTCGAGACTTTTGTCGTCAGCGGCATGTCGATGGCGCCGACCATGATCGCCCCGTCGGAAAACGCCGAGAACGCCCCGGAAATTCCGGATCGTATTTTCGTCAATAAATTCATTTATCGTTACAGCGAACCACGACGGGGCGACCTTGCCGTGCATCTCACCGATGAAGGGGTCCCATACATCAAACGGGTCGTCGGCTTGCCCGGTGAAACGGTTGACATTCAATCGCCGTTTGTGCTTATTAACGGTACGAGATTAACGGACCCGCCGATTTTCGAGGCCATGGCCCAAAAGAAGGACGGTTATTCCGGCTATGTTCGACCCGAAGAAATCGGCATGCACGGCATCGCATTGCCCCTTACGCTGGGCCCCGACGAATATTTCCTCATGGGCGATAATTCCCCCCTCAGCGCGGACAGCCGACTCGTGGGCCCCGTACGCCGCGAGGCCGTC
>JBEBTM010000349.1:0-5188 GCA_040393745.1 Thermogutta terrifontis
AAGTGAACAAATGGGGGCGGATGATCGCAATAAAGTTACGGCAATGGGTGTGAGTTCGCTCCTGTTTTTATTTACGGGCAAAACGCCTCCTACCCCTCTTCGCCGTCGTCGTCGCCAAAGGACAGGAAATACTGGCGCTGGAAGGCAACCAGATTTCGGGCCGGAGACGGCGTTTGCGTGATCTGGAGCATATCCTCGTACTGCGAGTCGACCTCGCTGAACAGCGGCAACGGCAACGGGACGCCCCGATTGCCGAGGAAGCGCTTGAGTTGGTTGAGTTTCTGGAACAGAACGAAAAATTCGTCCGTTTCCTTCCAGACGCCGTCCTTGGCCGAAGGAATCAGGGAGGAAAGGGCGACAATGGCGTCGCACAAATCCTCTTCGGTTTTCACGTCGCCGATGTTTGTGTTTTTATGACGGTAAACACTGTTCGCGATTCCTTCGCCGACCTTCCATTCGTTCACGAGATAGGCCCCCGCCTGGGAATGGTCCCAACCGAAAATATCCTGTTCCAACACGGAAATCCGACCGCCTTCGCTTTTGATCTGTTCGAAAATATCCTCGTATTCCTTCGGCCAGTTCTGGACCAGCACAGGCAGTGCGATATCCTGGAAAAGTCCGGCGACGAACAATTCCTCGGGGTCGGGTCCGTTGAAATAACTCCCGTAAATCTTGCAAAACACGCCTCGCCGGAGTGCGTCCTGGAAAACGAGCTTCAAGACAAACGAACCGATCCGGGGATTCGGCATCATCGCGAACACGGCGTTCCAGATGATGAAATTCTTGATCGTCCGGGTGGAGATCAGCGACAGGGCCATCTGGATCGTCGCAATTTTATGCTTGAATCCGAAAAAAGACGAATTGGCGAAACGCAAAATTTGGGCTGCCAGTCCCGGGTCCGCCGAAATGGCGACGGCATATTCCTGGGGGCCATTTTCCGGATTCTTCGACAACTCCAGAACCTTCGTGGCCGTCAGCGGCAGGGCCTGAATCTGGCTGCCCTTGATTTGTTTGAGCAGCTTGGGGGGGAGCTCCTGCGTCCAATTATTGGATGTTTCGGGATGATGCACGGGCAACTCCGTCCTTACGGGACATAAAAAGTGATTGAAAACAATGGAAACCACCGAAGATATTTCACAAAACCTCACCCTCATCATAACATATTTTGACCGGCAATTTTAGCCCCGGTAGCAGGAATTCCGTCGAGATATTGTAAAAAGTCCGCCGCCCACCTGGGCCATGAGGCGTGACGACGGGACTTTATTTTCCCGATATTCGAGAAAATCGGTATCTTTGGAATATCTTGTCGAAAAACTTAACATAAATAAGCGAAACATTTTCCCCCGATTCCCGTTTGCCCCCATTTGGTGTATTATACTGTTGTCGACGATAATCACCTACCGAAGGCAAATCACCTACCGAGAGACAGTTATCAGGAGACGGTTCTGACTGCGGGTCGAGCTCTCGACTGTCCGACACGGTCGCTTGGCTTGCCTGAACGATGAGCAATATATCCTCCTTGAAGGGAAATGATCAAATGACCGATATGTCGCTGATTTTAGAGTTTGTCCAGGAAGCCCGGGAGTACATCGACGAGGTGGAACCGACTTTGATTGAAATTTGCCACGGAAGCGACGAGTTGGGAGCCGTGGATCTGGAGTTGATTAACTCGGTGTTTCGCCTTTTCCACTCGATGAAGGGAAGTGCGGGGTTCCTCGATTTGTCGACCGTGGTCTCGGTGACGCACGAGGCGGAAACGCTGCTGGACAAAATCCGCAATGGGAAATCGAGTCTGACCGTCCAGATCACGGCCACGCTTTGCAAGGCGCTGGACCTTTTCCGGGAAATGCTCGAACACATTGAGGAGACCGGCAGGGATGACGGCTATGACGACAAAGCGCAAGCGATCATCGCGATCCTGAAAAAACACGTTGCCGGTGAACCGGTCGACGACGAACTGTTGACTCCGCCCGGCGCGGAGGGGGGCGGATCGACCCCGGCGTCCGAAGAGCTGTCCTTTGAAATGCTGTCCGGCGAACCGGTCCCATCCCCGACTTCCGCGTCTGATCTGAGTTTTGATTCCATTTCCGGGTCGGCGTCTGGTACGCCGTCGACAGCGGAGTCGCATGTTCCCGATCCTCTGCCCGACCTTCCGTACCAGGATCTCGCGGCTCTGCAGTTGTCACCTGAAATGCGGCATGGTTTCGTTCAAGAAGCCACGGAACAACTGGATGCGGCCGAGCAGGCTTTGCTGTTGACCTTGGACGAAAACGTCGATTCCACCGAACCGCTCAAGGATGCGTTCCGGTATATCCACAGTTTCAAGGGCAATTGCGGCTTCATGGGCCTCGTTCAGCTCGAACGGCTCAGCCACACGATGGAAACCCTGCTCGATCAATTGCGAAACGGCACGATTTCGCCGGACGAACGTAATGTCGGTAAGCTACTGAGCTTGCTTGATGTTCTGGGCGACGGTGTCAAGGATGTTGAAGAAGGTGGCGTGGGCCAAATTAAAGATGCCGCCCAGCATACTCATGATCTCAATGTCCTGATGGGCCAGGAAACGGCGGCTCCGGTCCCTCAGCCCGCGACTCCGACCCCGGCGGTTCCGTTAAGCACGGAAATTCCAGCGGACGATTTCGATGCCCAAATCGCCGCCGCTTTTGCCGCACGAGATAAAGAAAAGGCTGAAGCGAAGGCGAAGGCGGCGGCCGCTGCACCTGCCCCGGTCATGGAAAAAACGCCTGCCAAACCCGCTCCCGCTCCAACTCCGGCTTCAACGCCCGCCCCGGCTGCCGGTGGTGGTGGCGGAAACAGCCAGTCGAAAGCCAAGGGGGACATCCGGGTTGACCTGCACAAGCTCGACGCCTTGATCAACCTCGTCGGCGAACTTGTCATTGCCGAGTCCATGGTGACCCGCTGTCCGGCGGTCTCCCATGTCGAGGATGAATATTACAACAGGGCCAAACATCAGCTTCGACGGCTCTGTGAGGAATTGCAGGACGTGGCCATGTCGGTCCGAATGATTCCGCTTTCGGCCACGTTTCGTAAAATGATCCGGCTCGTCCACGATCTCGGGACGAAAACCGGCAAAAAAATCAAATTGAATCTTGTCGGGGAAGATACCGAAGTCGATAAAACGGTCATCGAGCAGATTGCCGACCCGTTGGTTCACATCGTCCGGAACAGTTGCGACCACGGCGTGGAAACGCCTGAGGAGCGTATCGCGGCCGGAAAGTCCGATACGGGCACGGTCATCCTGGAAGGCAAGCACGAAGGCGGCGAAGTCTGGATCACGATCAAGGACGACGGTCGCGGTCTGAACAAGGAAAAGATTCTCAATAAAGCCATCGAAAAAGGACTCGTCGGAATCGAAGCCCGGGACTGGCCCGATGAACGAATTTTCAAGCTCGTTTTCGAGCCCGGCTTCTCCACGGCGGACAAGGTCACCGACGTTTCGGGCCGTGGTGTCGGCATGGACGTTGTCAAGCGGAACATTGAAAAACTGAACGGTCGAATCGACGTCGCCAGTAAATGGGGCGAAGGTTCCACTTTCACGCTCCGTATCCCGCTCACGCTGGCCATTGTCGACGCCATGCTGGTTCGGGTCGGCGGCGGGAAGTACATGATTCCGACCTTGGCGATCCGGGAAAGTCTGGTGCCGACGATGAGCCAAGTTACGGTCACGCCGGAAGGCCGGGAAATCCTTCGGCTTCGTGAGGAAATGGTCCCGATCGTTCGGCTTCATGACATTTTCGCCTGTGATCCCGATGCTGAAAAGCTCAAAGACGGCATTTTGATCGTCGTGGAAGACAGCGGTCGCTCGTTCGCCTTTTTCGTCGACGAAATCATCGGCCAGCAGCAAACGGTCATCAAGGGATTGCCGGAATATATCGGCGAAGCAAACGGCTTCTCCGGCTGTACGATTCTCGGCGACGGTACGGTCAGTTTGATCGTCGACGTCGGCGCGGTCAGTCAGATGTCCGGTTCGTATCATGCTTCGCCGGTCAACAAGGCCGCTGCCTGGCAGGATGATGTCCCGGTCGAATCGGTGGCTGGTGGTTTTTCATTCGCCGACCTCGAAAGCGTCGCCGGAACGAGCAATTGACAATCGGCAAAGGCGCAAGATAATGTTCCGAATACCCAAGGGTCGGAAGTGTGACGTAACGGGAGTCCGACGTAAATTCCCACCGGGACGACTCGACTGAATCGTCCTCCGAACGATAATCCTCTTTCTCTCATCCCGCCATGGACGAACCGCTTGTACATTCCGAAATGATGAACATTACCGATGCGGAATTCCACTCGATCCGCGATCTGGTTTACGACCGCTTCGGAATCACGCTTTCGGACCAAAAGAAAAGTCTCGTCGTCGGTCGGCTTCAGAAAATCCTGCGTCAGCGGGGCATGAAGACGTTCAAACAATACTATGACATGCTCGTCGCCGACAAAACGGATCAGGCGATCAGCGAGCTGGCGAACCAGATCACGACGAATCATACGTTTTTCTTCCGCGAGCCGGACCACTTCGACTTTTTTCGCAGCGACATTCTTCCTTGGATGACCAAGGAACACAAGGCGAAAAACAACAACGACTTGCGAATCTGGTGCGCCGCGGCGTCCAGCGGTGAAGAACCGTACACGCTGATCATCACGCTTTTGGAGCACTTCGGCCAGGATTACAAAAATTGGGACTGTGGTCTTTTGGCCACGGACGTTTCCGAAAAAGCCTTGATCGCGGCCAAAAAGGGCGTGTACGACGCGACGCGACTCCAGGGCGTCTCACCGCAGATTATCAGCAAGTATTTCAAAAAAGTCGGCAATTCTTATGAAGTCGTCGAGAAGCTCAAAAAGGAAGTCACGATCCGGCGGTTCAACTTAATGAACAAAACACTGCCGTTCAAGAAGCCGTTCGACTGCATCTGGTGCCGGAACGTCATGATTTATTTCGACAATCCCACGAAAATCGAACTGGTCAATCGTATGTACGAGCACACCGTGCCCGGCGGATATCTACTCATCGGTCATTCGGAAACGCTCGGCCGGGATCAGACGCCGTGGAAGTACGTCAAGCCGGCGGTGTATCGAAAAGAGTAGTCGCTGAAGGACGGACCGGCCCGCAAAACTTCACACGCGGCTTGCCCCATGTTTTTTTTCAGGGCTCTTGTCTTTTCCCTCACGGCGAACT
>JBEBTM010000350.1:0-5179 GCA_040393745.1 Thermogutta terrifontis
CGTGGATCATGTTCGAGAATTTGCCGGTAAGCCCGCTCCGCTTCATCGAGACGGCCTTCTTTTTGCTTCGATAACGCAATTCGATAGAGAGCCTCCGCATCCCCTGTGGCGGCGTCGGTACGATCAGATCGATTTGCTTGAATTGCCTTCATGGGGGAGGGAGTGAAACAACAACATCATTGTCGTTTGCCGGAACCGGTAAGTTCACGAAATAGGTCCGTCACAAACCGTTTGATTCGTTTTCTAGCGAACGCTGAAATTGTAATCGTCCTCAAACCTATTTGCAACCCTTTTCAAGACACAATCAGGAAAATTAAAAAAATCGGCAATACTTCAGCGGATTGGTGGATAAAAACGGACATTTTTCGAAACATCGAAACGGAACATAACGATGGGCGATGAAGCAAGCGACGCCCGATTCGGATCTCGTTTCCTACTCGAAAACGATTCGAGGTCCAGCACCTGGGCACCGAGTCGAAAATGCGTGACAGGACGATGAAACCGAGGGATAAAGAACGCCGCTTCTGAAGGAAAATTGGGCGAGAAAGGAGATGCCGAGAAAGAACGAAAAAGTGGCGATTTCGGGATTGAAGTTTTTTCGGAAGCACTGAACGATCTTTGCGAACCGTTCAATCGAACAGATCATCGACAAGATCGGTCACCTTTTTCTTCCGAGCTTCGGTTTCTGCCGTGTCGATCATGATTTCGTCACCGTCGATATGGAGAACGTCTCCTGCCTTGGCTTCTTTCGGCAACTTGGATTTTTCGATATTCAACGAGGTTCCATCCTCGTTTTCGACGACGGCAAACCGGCCTTCGAAACGGTCGATACTGGCTTTCATAAGATCATGTGAAAGAAAGTGTTATGGCTTACAGATTACTGCGACACGATCACCAAAGACCACGCCGTCGCGTTTTTCGTCACCTCAAAGCCTTCCCCCTATTTTCTCCTGAATGGGCCTCGCGTGCATATTTTCGAACGATTAGAGAGTTTTTCGATCCGTTTTCACTTCTCCGGCCCGGTAATGACTGATTTTTGGATTATTTTTAATAATTTCAAAAATATTTTCCCGATGTACCCGCCTCGGTCCCGCTTTCATTTATGGAAGTCAAAATGTATTGCTATCAAACAGCTTAACAATCAAAAACTCTTCGATATTCGCACGAATCACTGTGCTTTTGTGTAATAGATTACCGTCGTTGTATTTGAAAATCGTATAACCGGTCCGCATGAGTGTTTGACAAGCGATCCTATTTTCGATTACTATCGCGTGCATCGTCCGTTTCACGCAAACCCGATCACTCACGTTCGTTTATCCCGTTTCCGTAATAGTCGCATGTTTTATTGAACACAATCCGTTGATGATCCAAATCCGATGAAAAAAGGAGCTAACATGACAAGAACAGGTAGCCGTAACTACGCATCCGATGAACATTTTCTATCGGCAATACAAAGTTTTGGCGGGGAAGAATACCTAGCGGAACATTTTCCCCGTATTCTGAGACTTCTGTACGACACGAGAGAATGGCATAAGGTGACGGAAAATGAAACTGCCGAAACGGGCGGTTATACCGACACGTACCGTATCACGGAAGTCTCCACCACCCTAAAATTCGGTGACAAGAAAGTGTCCGTTTATGCGCACTCGTTAATGTCCATGAAAGAATCGTACCCCTTCCTGTGCCTTACAGGATAAGTAACCGATCCGCAATACGGCAAAGTATTTGGCGCATTTTCCGTCTTTGGCGAGAACTGCGCCAAACTGACAGAGAATCTGTTGGTAGACGCGAACTACCCGAAGTATTGCAAATCTCCACCCGTACAGGCACATACAGGTTTTCTGGCCGTAGGCAACATGAACGGAAAAGCCGTTGTGGTGGCTGATATTCCGGAAAAAACACGGAAAACCGACCTGCCGGAAGGCGTATCAATCATAAATAATATTAAAGTATTTCAACCCGCTCCGAAGACTGCGCAAGCGACCTATATTCGTGTCGTCTACAACGGCAGGTCGGACCCTGACGCTGCTTATAACTTCACAAATGCCAAAGATCAAACCGATTACGGTACTCGTTATGTTCCAGAGCCGTTCAAAACTTCATTAACGTGATACAAATACAAGCGACATGAACGAAGCCTTTGAATGCGGACAGGCTCCGATCCCAGCGAACCGTGATACGACGAAAATTCTTCAGCCAGGCATTCGTCCGCTCCACTTTGTAACGTCTACGGTAACGTCGCAGCTTGCGACCGTCTTCGTAAGGTCGGTTCACTCTGTTATCCCGATACGGTACGATAAAATCGATTTCCTGTTCGGCAAACCTTTTCCGGAGTCCGTCGTCGTCATAACCTTTGTCGGCAATGACCCGCTTCGGCTTCTTCAAAATCGGATGTTTTCGACGACGATCATGTTTTTTGATACCGATATTGTTGACGGTTTCTTCCGCCAAATGACCTTCGTATACCGAAGCGCTGTCCACGACGACATTCAACGGAATGCCCTCTTCGTTGACCGCGACCATGATCATCGAACCCTTTCCGACCTTTGCCCTGTTTCAATAAATACGTCCAACGCCGTCGCCCCCTTTTTCGCCGGAACAAAAGTGCCGTCCAGAAAGGTTTCCTCCATTCGCAGCTTCCCTTTTTCATCAAGTAAAGCAAGGAGATGTTGGTGGACAGCAACCAAAACGCCTTGTTCTTCCCATTCGATCAAGCGACGGCGACAGGTACTCCACGACGAAAAGTTTTTGGGCATTTCTTCCCAAGGACATCCCGTCCGGGCGAACCAGATCAGGGCTTCGAACACGCGTCGATTCTTGGCGGCGGGGCGACCGCCCTCCCTGTGTCTGAATATCATGTCGAATAGAAGAGTCTGCCGGATGAACGTCGAACCAATCGGGGTTGATATTGATGGAAGCAATGCACTTTCAAGACTCGACGACACGCTCGGCGAGCTTGGCAATTCGCCGATCGCGCCGCTGCTGTCGCCATTGCCTGAGCCGCCGCTGACGTTTGAGTTCCTTGCGATCCGCTTCGTAGTGCGGCATTTCAATTTCAAAGCCAAGGGATTCAATGGTACTGAGGTCTTCGCCGGTTTGGTCGGCGAGATGCTGGTAAAGTTCCTGAGTCGTCATGAAAATTTGTCCTTATATATAAGGGATGCTGGAAACAAAAAAATCCGCAGATTGCACAAATGAACGCAGAGGGAAAAACAATCTGCGAAAATCTACGTCATCTGCGGATGACAAAATGGAGATCGGCATGTCCCACACTTGAGCCCCGGAATCGCCGAGTGCCGCATGTGCCCGGTCCGGCGTTCCGCCGTGTGGGGCAGGAGCGGCAGGCCGGAGACTTGGTGACGTGTACGGCCTAACCGTTGGCCGCGCTGTCGTGGCATGCCGGGCAACTCGTCATCGAATTTCGTGGCAAGATTGACGTCTTCCGAGCCCACGAAACTTTTGCTGAAAACAAGCGGAAGAAGCCGGGCGCTCAATGCCGAGCCGACATTCGCCAGGTCGGGCAGTTCATTCGTCGACATGACGAAAAGCCCGGCGATGCGGGCGCTGACCGAGTCCTTGTATTTTTGTTCGGTAATGAACGTGTCCCCGCCGGTCATGCTCAGGAGCCTGGCAACCGCCTTTCTGTCGGACGGCTTGTTGCCAAAATAGACTTCATTCATCATGATGAGCTTCTTGTCGGGCAAGTTGCCCAAGCCGAATTTGTCGCAGAGTTGATCCACGCTCATGACTCTGATTGAACGTCACCAAGATGTCGTAGGCATCGTTCCGGTTCAGCCCGAAATCGTGCAGAACGATCCGGGCAATTTCAAGCAAGCGAAGCATCCGATCCTTGTAACGTGGATGTGTTACCGGAGAAGCTCCAGCTAAACATTGCGCAACGGTTTCCTTAGTCAGTGACTCTTCGAAAAAATCGTCTCTGGCGGTCTCCGATCTCGAATGAGGGTCGGGGGCAATCGGGACAAGCGACATTGTCTCCATGGCTATGTTTTCTCCTAAAACAATGAATTGAGATGTTTCGACTGCACAAATTTTCAAAAGTCAGGGATCAACAACCAATGGGCAAATGTGGAAAACGAAAAATGGAATACGTCAGCCGAATGGAAGTTTTTGAAATTGCTTCAAAATGGAGAAGACGTGATCTCCTTGTTTTGCGTGAATTACGCAATTTTATCTTCACGAAACTCGCAGTCTCTCCAAATTGAAGCTGGTTTTCGCGGCATCCATTCGGCTGAGTCGTTATGAAAATAGAAAAAAAGTTTTTCGCATTTGCCCGTTGGTCGCGTTGGTTCCCGCGATTTATTGTCGCGACGATGGGTCTAAAACCCTCGCCTTCAGGCGACACCTTTAGGTTTTATTGTTTTTAGTGAAATGAGTTTCAGTTTTTGTTTATGTTGGTTTCGTGCTATTGCCAAAGGACAATTTTGGCAAAGAGCCCAACAGTAAACAGCTTTTTTCCGAGAGCGAAAGGACTTCAGTCCGTAGCTCTCGATGTACGGAACCCACCGGCTTCAGCCGGTGGTGAGCATTCAGTTCGGGGTGGTGGGAAATGATGCTGAAAGTCTGAAAAATACAGTCCGAAAAATTTTTCCGCGCCGGGGACTTCTCTTTGCGCAAAACCGGCACAAGTCCGTTTTCTGTCGCATTTCCTTCTTTCACCCCTTCCATTCCCTCATCCTGAAATCCCTACTCATTCGCTTCACATTCCTTTCTTCAAAACCGCTTGTCGGGCGAGGCAAACACTTGCGGCGTCTCTGTACTTAGGGAAAATTTTGCGCAATTTCCATGGATTTCTTTACGTGGAAGGGGAGAAGAGGCTCAAAATGCAGAGCGAAAAGGTTGCAAAAAATACTTTCGAGCCATTTCAGGGATTTGCGCTAAAACTGGCACAATCGGAGGCGGAATCAGAATGCCAGGAGCTTGACTTCCGCCGGAGCAGAAACTCAAGGAGAATCGGACCGTTCGTGAAATCCGGCCCCCGCCGTTGCTGTTTGGGCGGGTTGGGACAAAGGTGGCATTCCGTGACGGACACAATGTGAGCTACGTGTCGATTTCCGCCCTTTTCTTGCTTCCTACAAATCCCCAAACATCCCACCAGTCACTGAACGCGAAGGAATTCTTTAAAATTGGTAAAATATATGTCCAAAATCCTATTCACGTA
>JBEBTM010000351.1:0-5164 GCA_040393745.1 Thermogutta terrifontis
AATCATCTGTTTGATGTCGACCAGCGTACCGCCGACGAGCAGGATGTTGTCGTCGATCCAGGCGCAGTCACCATTATGGTCGATGAAAAAGGGCTCCTCCACGTTTCCCGTGGTGACGTCCCAAATGACGATCCCCTGCCAAGTGGACACCGCGAGGCGTTTTCCATCCGGGGAAAACGCCATCTTCTCCGTGGTTATGTGCCGTATCTCCCCGGGTACGGAAAGTTTACCGATGATCTCTCCGGTCAGAACTTCGATCAAATGAAACCCATTTCCCAGGACGCTCAGCACCATGTAGCGTCCTCCCGGGGAGAAAGCCGGTTTCCATATCCGATTTTCCATTCGCCAAAGGGCTTTACCGGTCGAGAGCTCGATCAAGGCGAGAATACCGTCGTCCGAATTGGCGAGGATGTGGCCATCGTCGATCCAGCAAGCCCATTTAATGGCCTTTTTCCGTTCGTCGTCCAGCGATCCAAAGGGGGCCAGCACGGCGATACAGGGAAGTGTCGGGTCTGTTGTGTCGGCGATGGTCAGCTTGTCCATTCTCCCGAAAGGGTTGTCATCCGAATCCCCTTGGGCAAACAGGGCCATTGTGCCGTCGGAAGACAAGCCGAGCGGCTCCAGTTTCGCGGGCCAGGTCTGGGAAATAATTCTGCCCGTCTTCGTGTCGCCGACGAACGCCATCGTTTGATGTTCCTGACGGTGCCTCATCTGCAAGACCGTGAGAACCATTTCCGGCTTACCGGAGGCGAAAAAAAAGTCGGTCTCATCGACGAAGACGGCAAAAGGAAGTTCGCCGTGGACGAATCGCAGCGTCTTGGGGCGGCCATCGAGTTTGACCTTCGCAGCGGGATCGGGTTGGATCGACCAAGTGGTATCGGCGTTGCGATCGACCTCGATTTTCCGGACGTTATCGAGTCGGGTAAACGGAATCTCTCCCGTAAAAGCCCCTTTGGGTTTCCCCGACGCCGCGGGAGGCGCCGATGACGCTCTCGCATCCGCGACCTCCTCCGGCGTTTTGATCCGGCTTCGGGTCGTGGACGTCGTTCGTTCGTTCGGTTTGCCCGCCGACGTCGACGACGGGGGATTCGGGGTCGAAGCCGGCCCACCCAGGGCTTCCATGGTTTTCCGGACGTAAACCTGGTCGGGAAGCGACAGTTTGTCCAGCGTCATCGAAATGATTTTACCGTCGTCTTTCTTCTTGAGCTTGACGTTTGTGCCGTCGAAGTCGAGCAGGGTCGCCTCGATCTGGAATTTCCCGTTCCGGTCGGTCCAAGTCCTGTCATCGGCGGGGAGCTCTGATGCAAGGAAAAAGAATAAGCCGAGAAAAAATAATCCGGCCTGAAGAATCATTCGTTCCATGTCGGTTTCCTTTCGTCGTTGAATTCATTGACGCTGAAATGTCCTCCGGCGCTTCCGTCGCGGCACAGACAACCCCTCGAAAACGGCTATTCTACCGTATTTCGGCGAAAAGGTAAAGTAAAAAATGACCTTGCCGTGATGGGTGGGTCGGCACTCCGGTCTGCGCGATTTCGACATAATTTTGCGCAAAATTGGCTTGATTTTCGTGTCCGGCCTTTTTAGACTGACTGTCTCAATCCAAACTCACCCGTTGAAAATAACACAGCCATGTCTTCGAAACCGTTTTTACACCCGGCGACGCTCGTTGCCGTTTCTTTTGTCCTGGCCGGATTTCTCGGACTCTCTCCAATTCTCCACGGAGGCGAGAACGCCGAAAACCCCGTCCTTTGGGCCGATGTGCCGGACATTTCCATCGTCCGTGTCGGGGACACCTACTACATGAGCAGTACGACCATGCACCTTTCACCGGGTTTGCCGGTCATGAAGTCGAAGAACCTTGTCGATTGGGACATCGCCAGTTACGCTTACGACGTTCTCGAAGACAATGACGCCCTTTGTTTACGTAACGGAAAAAACGCCTATGGGGCCGGCACCTGGGCCAGCAGTATCCGGCATCATGATGGAACCTTCTACGTTTCGACTTTTGCCGGCACGACCGGAAAAACATACGTTTTCTCATCAAAAGACCCCGACAAGGGCGATTGGCACCGTGCGGAATTCCGGCCTATGATGCACGATCATTCCCTTTTCTTCGACGACGACGGTCGCGTTTACATGCTCTACGGAGCCACGGATCTCCGCCTCACGGAGTTGCAACCGGATCTTTCCGGTATCAAACCCGGCGGGTTCGACGACATTGTCGTGCGGAAAGCCGGACGCGCCGCCGGGTCGGGAAAAGGCGACTGGGCCGAGGGATCCCAACTATTCAAAATCGACGGAAAATATTATCTGTGCAATATCTGCTGGCCGAAAAACGACATGCGGACGCAACTCATCCACCGGGCCGATAAAATCACGGGTCCCTATGAAGGCCGGGTAATGCTGCATGATCGAGGAATCGCCCAGGGCGGCCTGATCGACACGCCCGACGGTCGGTGGTACGCGTACCTGTTCCAGGATTCCGGTGCCGTGGGCCGAATTCCCTACCTGGTTCCCCTGAAATGGGAAGATGGTTGGCCCGTCCTGGGCGAAGACGGCAAAGTTCCTATGAAGTTGGATATTCCAAAACAGCATGCCGGGCTCGGCAACCTCGTGGCTTCGGATGAGTTCGACCGGTCCGCAGGCGATAACCGACATGAAAACTTTCCGCCCGCCTGGCAATGGAATCACCAGCCGGACGATCGCTTCTGGTCCCTCTCCGACCGGCCCGGCTGGCTGCGTCTGACCGCCGGACGGGTCGACGCTCACCTCCTTGAAGCCCGTAATTCCTTGGGACAACGGACGTTCGGGCCGTCTTCCTCCGCGACGACCCGGCTCGACGTCAGTGGCATGAAAGATGGCGATTATGCCGGAATCGCCGCGTTTCAAAGACACTACGGCTTCGTCGGCGTGAAAAAAACCGATGGAAAATATTCGGTTATCATGGTAAACACGAAGGAGAACGATCAGCCGAACGAAGTGACCGCGATTCCTTGGGAGGGCGATTTGATTCACCTGAAAATCGACTGCGATTTCGCCAATCTTAAAGACGAAGCCCGATTTTTCTGGAGCGAAAACGGCGAAGACTGGAAAGAAATCGGATCGCCGGTTAAAATGCGTTACACGTTGCCTCATTTCATGGGCTACCGATTCACACTTTTCCATTTCGCCACGAAAACCCCCGGCGGTTTCACCGACTTCGATTATTACCGCGTTCGTTAACCGGAGAGCCGCCTCTGACCTTGTTTATATCCGAAGTAACTCTGTGAATGGCATTCGAACCGTTTCGTCCACCCTACTTTTTCATCATCTCACTTCATGTCCCGACTCACTAAGCGACAATTCGCCATCGGCGTCGATTACGGAACCAACAGCGTCCGCGCGATCGTCGTCGATTTGGCCGACGGTACGGAAATCGCCACCGCCGTGGATCATTATCCCAGCGGTGAGGCGGGCGTGTTGCTCGACCCGAAGCAACCGCTCCTGGCCCGACAGAATCCCCGGGATTACGTCGATGGTTTTTACCGTGCCGTCTCCAAAGCCGTGAAAACCGCCTCGAAACTGCCGGCGACCAAAGACGGCGGATTCGACCATCGGAACGTGGTCGGCATCGGCATCGACACCACGGGTTCCACGCCCATTCCCGTGGACAAAAACGGAACCCCACTGGGCATGCTGCCCGAGTTTGAAAACGAACTCGACGCCATGGCCTGGCTCTGGAAGGACCACACGTCATTTGCCGAGGCGGCGGAAATCACGGAAAAGGCCGCGAAAAACAAGGACCGATATCTCGAAAAATGCGGCGGTATCTACAGCAGCGAATGGTATTGGTCCAAGATTCTCCATTGCCGGCGGGTGAATCCCAAGGTGTTCAAAGCCGCGTACGGTTGGGTGGAACTGGCCGATTTTATTCCCGCCTTCGTTACGGGCAATACCAACCCGGACACGCTGACACGCGGAATCTGCGCCGCAGGACACAAGGCGATGTTCAACGAAATCTGGGGCGGGCTGCCGAGCGAGGCGTTTTTGAGATCGCTCGATCCGGCCCTGGTTCCGCTGCGAAGCCGGTATAATTTCGAAACGAAAACAGCCGACCGATCCGCCGGCGGGCTCTGCGGCGCCGTTGCTGCGAAGACGGGCCTCTTGCCGGGAACGCCCGTCGCCGTGGGGGCTTTCGATTGCCACATGGGCGCGGTCGGGGCCGGCATCAAACCGGGAACTCTGGTCAAGGCCATAGGCACGAGCACCTGTGACGTGATGGTCCATCCTTTGACCGAGCCCTTAACCGATATACCGGGCCTCTGCGGTATCGTGCCCGGCAGCGTCATGCCGGACTACTACGGCCTGGAAGCGGGCCAATCGGCCGTGGGCGATATCTTCAATTGGTTCGTCAAACACTTGGTCCCGAAGCAATATTTCGGCGACGGTGACGTCCATCAAACCCTCGAAAACGAGGCGGCAAAACTCCTTCCCGGCGAAAGCGGCCTGCTGTGCCTGGACTGGAACAACGGTAATCGTACGGTATTGGTCGATCAGCTTCTCACGGGTCTGACCGTGGGAACCACGCTGCACACCACGGCCCCCGAAATGTACCGTGCTCTCATCGAAGCGACCGCTTTTGGCGCGTTGACGATCATCAACCGCTTTGAACAGTACGGGGTGCGTGTCAGGGAAGTCGTCAACTGCGGCGGGATCGCGGAGAAGAGTCCGCTGACGATGCAGATTTACGCCGACGTGTGCAACCGGCCCATGAAGGTCAGCCGCAGCGCGCAGACCTGCGCCCTAGGCGCCGCGATGTTCGGGGCCGTCGCCGGAGGGGCCTTCAGAACGGTCAAGCAGGCCCAGTCGAAAATGACCGGAGTGAAGGAAACGGTCTATAAACCGAACAAAAAATCCGTGGCCGTGTACGAGGAGCTTTACCGGCTCTACAGTTCCCTGCACGACGCCTTCGGAATCAAGAATCACCACGAGAATTTGTACCCCGTGATGAAGCGGTTGATCGAAATCCGCGAATCGGTACGAAAAAACAAATAATCACCCGACAACCCCGCATCATTTCATGACATTACCTGACTGCTTTATTTTCGCCCAGGTCTCCGGCGCCTTGGGTTTTTACGATTGGACCACGCTCATCGGTTACTTCGTCGTCCTGCTCGGCGTGGCC
>JBEBTM010000352.1:0-5158 GCA_040393745.1 Thermogutta terrifontis
AAGGCCGGTGCGAGCGCGCGTTGCAAATTGTCGCAATCTTCAGGCAAGGGAGTGTTTCTGAAAACAAAAACGGCGAGATCGGTGAAAGGGGTGTTTCCCCTCGTTTCGGTAAAGAATTTCGGAAGATTGCCTCGCCATTTGTCATGGTAATCGACGCCCCAACCGACTCCTGTGGCGGCTGCTCCCATCTTCAACAACGGCGCAGGACGATTGGGATAATCTTCCGGTCTTGCCGATATGGACGCTTTCTTGACGAGAGTCGTGAGAAAATTGGATGAAATACGCTTTTCCGGCGTATAATCACCGGTTTCTATCGCTCCCAGAACGGAAACTTGTCGGATTCTACCGCTCGAGCTCGCTTTCAAAAGAACAAGTTTCGCGAACTCAAGCGCAATCGCTTTTCTATTGGCTTTACCGTTCGGCGTCTCGTGATTGAGATCCAATATGTGGTGCCCCAGTTTCTTCATCGTCGCGTCGAACGCGAGAAAATACATCAAGCCGGAAGTCCGCTCCATGGGGCCCTTGCCTCTTTCGTTCTTCGAGGCCAATCTCAAAAAGCAAGTTTTGACGAATTCGGATTTCAAATACGCTGACATGGAGTCTCGATTCTTTCTTGTGCAAGAATTTGCGTTGTCGGAAAAAACGATGTCGCGATCGCAGGCGCGAAGCGGTTTGGCCGCTTCGACGAACTGATCGAACATCAGGCAGTCTCTGCCGCTTCGAAGATCTTCGCCGTCCAACGCTTTACCGATATTCAAGGCGATTTCGTAGGCCAAGCGAGGGGGGATGGCGTTGCCGATCTGCTGATATTTCGATTTTACGGTCTTGCCGTCGAATACGAACCAGTCCGGAAAACTCTGGATTCTCGCGATCTCCCGAACGGAAAATATCCGCTGCTCGACGGGATGCCATACGCCGGCGTTTTCCGGCTTGAATGCGGCGGTGATCGTACCGGCTATCTCGTTCCGACTAAAACGACGATAAAAATTGGGCCACCTGTATCTTGCGATGTCGTCCTTGATTCTTTTGAGTCGATCAGGAAGATCTTTATATGGAATGCTCTTCCAAGACCCGCCTTCAGGAACCATAGCTCCGATGCGGAGGGCTTGCGGGTTGAGTTGCATCAATTCGCTTTGATTCAATGCGTCCGAAGTTAAATCAAGGATCGTATGTCCGATGGTGAGGTCATACTTTGCGTCCGGCTCCGGGAACGAGAAGCGTCCCGTCTTTCCGGACCGTTCAACGCCGACGATGACCACTCGTAGGCGCCGCTGAGGAACGTGGTGCTTGGACGCATCGACGAGGCTGAAGACGACATCATAGCCGAGAGCGTCGAGATGTCCGCAGATCGCTTCGATCAAAAGGTTTTTTCCGTTTTTAAAGGTCAAAAGTCCCCTGACGTTTTCGAAGAGAACCGCCTTAGGTTTGAGCGTTTTCACGGCGTCCAACGCCGCTTGGTACAATGTTCCGCGATCGTCTTCCACTCCCCTCCTTGATCCCGCGTTGGAGAAAGGTTGGCATGGAAATCCTGCCGAAAGAACGTCCGGACGCTTGGGAATCTTCGACAGGGAAACGGTTCTAATGTCGCCTTCCGTCATTTCGCCAAGGTTCTCGCGATAGGTCATGCACGCGTCCGCATTGATGTCGTTCGCGAAAACGGTCTTGAATCCGGCCTGTCGAAAACCGAGATCGGCGCCTCCGCACCCTGAAAAGAGGCTGACATGAGTTCGTGTGCAATCGGCTTCAGCTTTCAGAGAATCAAACACGCTCCAAGGACGCTCAGCCGCGGGACTTAACGTATCAGTGATCAATTTTCGTGCAGTCGTCTTTTTGTGCTCAGCGAGCGTTTTCACTTTGCTGTGCATTTTCCTTATTAACCTCAACGGTCAGCGCTTTCAAATGTTCCCTGCGCTTGGCTTGGCATTGCCTTACGGCATCGGTCCTTTTCCGCTTTTTATCAGTCTGGGGCATGAGGGGAACTCCGATTGACTCAATTTCTTCTAATCTCACAGGCACATTCTACCACACCGTTGTTTACATGTAAACAACAAGTGGATTTTTCTGGCACTAAAGAATAACGCGTCAAATATTTAATCTCGTGCCACTTTGTACCGCCGAAAACGACTTTTGCGAACTTGAATCCGACCAACGCCTGGGCGTCTTCCGCAGAACGCCATAAGTTGTTACGTATCAATCTATTGAAGGATTTTCAAAAAAACATTTGACAAGATCGCAAGAATCTGTCAGAACAGGCCCCCCTGCAATGAAAGCGGGTTGTTTGTTTTGGGAATCTTCCGCTGTGGAAGGTGGGCAAACTGGCGAATTACAGTGCAAACAAGGAAAGGAACGCCACGACAGAGAAAAGTACATAAAAGAAAGCACACGATAACGGTACGACCGCTTGTCGGTCGCTGCTGTAGAACGATGACGACGACGTATTTTGGTTTCGGGACATTTGACCTGAAATTGAAGACGTTCAAACGAAAAGTTGATTTAATAAAGTTTCATTCATAAGGATAAAACATGAAACAAAAGGTTAACAACGCATCGTGTGCTGACAAAAAGGCGGCATCTCCTGTGGGAAAAACGCCGCGAGAAAATGTAGCTTCCGCTGCAAAGCGTGATGCTATGCGTCCGAAAACGAAGCCTGCGAGCAAGCGGCGAAAATCGGGCGGAAGACAAGCCCTGCCCGACTGGTGCCGCAATCAGGACGGTGAAAAAGTTCGTCCCAAGCTGACCCGGCTCTCCGATGTCGAAGCCAAACCGGTTCAATGGCTTTGGGAGAACAAAATCCCGAGGGGTAATCTGTCCATGATTGCCGGTTTTGGGGGCGAAGGAAAGACTTTCTGGACGATCGACATGACAGCCCATATTACCAAAGGAACCCAATGGGCTGACGGTACACCCTGCGAAAAGGGCAGCGTGTTGTTCTTTTATGGTGAAGACGGAACGGACACCTACAAGGAACGCTGCGCGGCGAACGGGGTCAACCAGAACCGTGTCATGTTCCTGAACGGGATGGAGGTATTCAAGGGGCAGGAAAGTACCGAAACCGGTGTGACGGTGGCGGATATTGATGTCATTCGCCAAGCGATTCGGCATACGGCCGAAGAGACCGGCCTGCCGGTTAAAGCGGTGTTCATCGATCCCATCACGAATTATCTGGGTAAAGTCAGCGGAAATTCCGCCAGCGGAATTCGCTCCGTGTTGCATCCGTTGCAGCGACTTGCGGAAGAGTTGGATGTCGCCATCGTGCTGATCCACCACTTCGCCAAAGGTAAGAAGACCAATCTCCAGCAGCAGATTTCAGGTTCGGGTGCGCTCGTAGAGTGCTGCCGTGCCGTTTGGGGAGTTTTCCACAACCCCGACGAAAACGTGCGGTATTTTGCCCCGGTGAAGTTCAACTGCGGAGCCGATCCGACCACCGTTTCGTTCCAAATTACCGCGCCCTCGGGCAAGGTCAAGGTACTCGAAACGGACATTCCTAAGGGGGCCGAGGAAGTCGTGGGTGGAATTGCCTCCACGAAAAAATCGGTGTCAGGTCGTCCGCCGAAGGTTTTGGCTGAAGCCAGCAGTTGGCTGTCCCGTATCTTGGGTGCTGGCGAAATGTCTGTCAAGGAGATTTATGCCGCCGCCAAAGTGCAGGGATTTTCGGAAAAAACCGTTGACCGGGCCAAAGAGGTTTTGGGTGTCAAATCCTCCAAGCGCGGTTTCGGGAAAGGCAGTTATTCCGTTTGGACGCTCCCGCCTTCCAAGGGGGGCCAAAATTCGGAAACTGCGAAAGCCCTGTAAATTCAGGGTGTAAGCGATGAAAACCCCAAAGGGAGCCAAATGTGCGATACACGTCATTTTGGCGCCCTTTTGGGGTTCTTTGATTACCCGTGAGCGTCTTTGGGCCTTACGGGTTTCTTCGTTTATCGTGGCCTGCCCGACCTTTCTTGATAGTTCGAAAAGTGAGAAGGTGTTTTGGCAGAGGAGTTTATGAAATCGATGTTGAGGACGTGACGACGTGCTTCCGCGATTCATGCTTGAGATCCTACCCGGATGTTTGCGATTGGCCGTGTCAGATATATCGGAATCCGAAAAGGGAGCCAAAACGGAGTGTAGTACACATTTTGACTCCCTTTGGCGTTCCATCGCTTATCCCATGTATATACAAGAGTTTATGCGACATCCTCGGCGAACGGCATGTTTTCGGACGCTCGGCTATGCAAATCAACTTCCAGCAGCAAGCTGTCGTCTCAGCGAGCATGCGGCGGTAGGGCAATCGCTCGTTTCGGTCATTCGTTCGACGTAAACATATATTCAGACAGGGATAAGAGAATATCTGCGAGCATGGATACAAGGCCGTTTGGGCCTGGCAGATCGGCTGAAAGTGCCGCGAAAGTGGTAAAAGGCCAGCCCTGAGTGGCTGGAGCCACATCAGGGGCAGCATTTTTCCCGACGGAGTTGCTAAAAAAGACAGACCTTCAGCGCCGGCTGCGTTCGGGTCCGAGGCAACTTAAGAGAGATAATGGAGTATCGGGTCGCTTGCCGGCTTGGGAGGCCCGATTGTTTTTGATATCCGGTGCAATTTGAGCTTTTCGCTGTTTGGCACGGTATCATTGTAACACAATCTGCAAAACAGCGCAAGCCGATTCGGAATTTTTTTCGCATGACGAACCGCGAGCCATTTCGCAACGATGATGTCAGATGTCCGAAAGGTCGGTCAAATACCTCGAATTACCTGAAGAGCGGCTTGGCTCCTCTATTCCGCGAATTTCATCCTTATAGAATCGTATCCGTTCCTTCAAGCCGTCCGTCAATGGAATCTTGCTCGCTAAAAGAGGGAAGTGCAGGCAATCTCTTGCGATCTTTTCCAGGTATTCCTGCGGACAGGCATCTTTTTGCATGAGATACCGAACCAACGGATTGGTAGAATGGGCTGCCGGTCGCGGCAAGTAATCACAAATATTCCATCGTTGCTCTTCGGGCAAATGCTCCAGAGCCTTCATGCCCCGCGACTGAAAATCGTGGAACGCAATACCGGCCTCTTCAAGAAAATATTTCAGCGTGTTTTCTCGCGACTTCGGATTCATGCCGGCAATCTCCCTCGAAGCCCTTTCTACAGAGCCGTTCAAAACCGATAAG
Source organism: Thermogutta terrifontis (assembly GCA_040393745.1). Classification (GTDB taxonomy): domain Bacteria; phylum Planctomycetota; class Planctomycetia; order Pirellulales; family Thermoguttaceae; genus WRKP01. The sequence continues at coordinate 5,131 of JBEBTM010000352.1, forward strand.
GTTTGAAATTTAATCTATTCAGGAATTT
>JBEBTM010000353.1:0-5088 GCA_040393745.1 Thermogutta terrifontis
ATGTCGTAGAAGTTCGAAAGCCAAACGGGATCGGAAATCACCCGGTTGAAATGCCCGCCGAGCAATTTTCCGTAACGACCCGACCGAAGCGCTTCGTAGACGAAAGCGTAAGCCGTGAAGAAGGGCAGAACGTGCCCCACCATGAAAAGTTTGCCGTTCTTTTCCGCTGCGGCGACCATGGCATCGGCCTGTTCCAGCTTCAGGGCAATCGGTTTTTCGGAAAGAACATGTTTACCCGCATTCAAGGCGGCAACCGCGGCATCGGCATGCGCGCTGGGCGGCAGACAGATATCAACCATATCGATGTTCGGGTCGGCCAGCATTTGTTCGTAATCGGAATAGGTTGCCACGCCGGAGAGGTCCATCATCGTACCCTGAGGGCCGAAGTTCCCTTTGATTTTCGTCCAGTCACCCTTGAGGCGTTCCGGAATTTTCTCGCAAATGGCCGTGACCTTGACGCCGTCGAGCCGTTGGTAGGCGAGATAGTGGATCATTCCCATGAAACCGAGCCCGGTAATTCCGATTTTTATCATGTGTGTATCTCCTGAATATGGTGTTCGATGGTCAAAAACCGCTTCCTGACAGGAACAAGAGCAACTTGAGGGTAACGTCGCTCCTCTTGCGCATAGCCCTACATCATGTCCTTGGTGAATTCCGTTTTGAGGAGCGACTGGCCTTTTTCGCCCAGGGAATCGTCGACCGTGATGGCCATACACCGTTCGCTCGTGCTGACCACGTTGACGTTGATGCCGCCGTCGGCCAGAGTTTTGAACATCCGGTAAGCCAGGCCCGTGTGTGAACGCAGACCGGTTCCACGCACCGCGAGAATTGCGATGGTTGGGTTGCATTGGGGTTCGCGAACGCCCCATTCCGTAGCCAATTTCTTCGAAACGTCCATCGCTTTGGCCAACAGATCTCGCGGGATCGTGTAACTGATCATCGCCTGACCGTCGCGACCGCAACTCTGAACGATCATGTCGACGACAATGCCCGATTCGGCGATTTTTTCGAACATCTCGGCGGCAACGCCCGGATGATCCGGCACTTCGGGCATGGTCACCCGAGCCTGGGTGCGATCCAACGTGATATTTTCGATGATGATGTCTTCCATGCCGGAGAGCCGGGAGACGTCGAGTTCGGCTTTGTGAAATTCCTTCGTTTCCGCGGCGATGTCTTCCCGTTTGTTCGGGTTCTTCGGCGGATTCTGGAGCTGAAATTCCGCATGGACGGCCCGGAGCGTTTCGGGAGCGTCTTCCAACGAAACCAAGGTGGAGATTTTGATTTCACTCGTCGTGATCATGCTGATATTGACGCCTTTTTCGGAAATCGAACGGAAAGCCCGCTTGGCAATGCCGCTTTGCCGTTCCATGCCGAGCCCGACCACGGAAACCTTGGCCACGTTTTCCGCATGCTCGACGCGTTCGGCTCCGATATCGTTGCACACGCCCTTGAGCACGTCCAGTGTGGCGGCCAAATCCGTCGAGGGAATCGTGAACGACAAGTCGGCTTTTCCTTCGAGGCCGATATTTTGGACGATCATGTCCGTGGGAATTCTGGCTTCGGCGATTTTCGAGAAGATGCGCATGGCGTTGCCCGGCTTGTCGGGCACGCCCACGATGGTGAGTCTGGCTTCGCTCTTGGCGATGGCACAGCCGGATACGGCGGCATCGCTTTCGGGTTGGGTGACGATGAGCGAGCCTTCGGTATCGGAAAAACTGCTTCGGACATGAACGGCCACGCCAAATTTTTTGGCGAATTCAATAGATCGGCTGTGCATGACGCCAGCTCCGAGCGAAGCGAGTTCGAGCATCTCGTCATAGCTGATTTGCGTGACTTTCCGTGCTTCGGGGAGAAGGCGGGGATCGGTCGTGTACACGCCGTCGACGTCGGTGTAAATCTCACATTGGTCGGCCCCCAGCGCAGCCGCCAGGGCCACGGCCGAGGTGTCGCTGCCGCCACGGCCGAGCGTGGTGATATTGCCTTCGTCGTCAATCCCCTGGAAGCCGGCCGCGATGACGATTTTGCCGCTGTCCAGGGCTTTCCGCATGCTCTCGGTGGAAATGGACCGGATCCGGGCCCGGGTATGCGAACTATCGGTTTTGATGCCGATCTGGGCGCCGGTCATGCTGATCGCCTTGTACCCGAGCGACTCCAGGGCAATGGCCATCAAGGCGATCGTAACTTGTTCCCCGGAAGACATGAGCATGTCCATTTCGCGATTGGATGGCCGTTCGGCGATTTCATTGGCCAAGGCGATGAGGTGGTTGGTCGTTTTTCCCATGGCGCTGACGACAACGACCACCTGGTTTCCGGCTTGGGCGGCGCGGATGGCTTTTCGGGCGGCTCCTAAAATCTTCTGGGTATCGGCAACGCTGGTTCCACCGAATTTTTGGACAATGAGCGGCATGGCAGAAAATGGGTATGTGGGATTCTTTCACGCAACCAAAGGAATCGATTGCAGAGAACAAACCCTGACATTATTGTCGATCCTAAAAATTTGACAACCGGGGGAAGCACGCGCGTTCAACCGGTGCCTGCGCCGCCGGCTCAACGGGGGATTCCTTGGAATCATCGGCAATGTTATAATAAACGGTGTTTCCCATTAAATCTTTCCTCAAGGAGTGAATATCATGCTCAAAGTCGTGCTGCCCGATGGGTCGGTCAAGGAATTCGAACAAAGCGTGACCCCCATGGATGTTGCCGCGAGCATCGGGGCCGGATTGGCCAAAGCGACCGTGGCGGCTGTGGTCGAAGATCAAACCGTCGGAGCCGATTTTCCTCTGCCCGGTGACGGGACCGTCCGCTTGCGTTTGCTCACGAAGAAAGATCCCGAAGCCCTGAATATCCTTCGACACTCGGCCGCTCACGTCATGGCTCGGGCTGTCATGCGGCTTTGGCCCGACGTTCAGCTTGCGTTCGGACCGAACGTCGACAACGGGTTCTATTACGATCTTTACATGGATCACCGGCTCGGTGACGAGGATTTTGCCAAAATCGAAGCCGAAATGGCTGCGATTGTCAAAATGGACGAGGCATTTGAGCGGATCGAAGTGCCCAAGGCCGAGGCCATTGAAATGATGGCCGATACGGGGCAAACGCTCAAAGTCGAGCATCTGGGTGAAGGGCTTGCCGACCAGGAAACCGTTTCGTTTTATCGGCAAGGGGAATTCATCGACCTCTGCCGGGGGCCGCATATTCCGAGCCCGAAATACATCGGAGCCTTGAAGCTTATGTCCGTTGCCGGGGCGTACTGGAAGGGCGATGCGGCCCGGCAGCAACTCCAGCGACTTTATGCGACCGCGTTTTTCGACAAGAAGGAACTCGACGAATACCTGAACCGGCTCGAAGAGGCGAAGAAGCGGGACCACCGGGTACTGGGAAAGCAACACGAACTGTTCGCCATCGACCCGCGCGTGGGTCAGGGTTTGATTCTCTGGCTCCCGAAGGGGGCGATCGTCCGCCGGCAGCTTGAAAATTTCATTATGGAAGAACTCGTCAAGCGGGGGTATACGACCGTGAACACGCCGGTCATCGGGAGCATCGAACTTTACAAGACCTCGGGACATTATCCCTACTATGCCGAGAGTCAATTTCCTCCGATCAAAATGCAGGACGGCGACGAATTTTTGTTGCGCCCGATGAACTGCCCGCATCACGTCATGGTGTACTCGCAGAAGCCGCATTCGTACCGGGACTTGCCGATTCGGATCGCGGAATTCGGTTGCGTGCATCGCTTCGAACAGTCGGGCGAACTGAACGGCATGACCCGGGTCCGTGGTTTCACGCAGGACGACGCCCACATTTTCTGTACGCCGGAGCAGGTCGAGGACGAATTTCGGAGCTGCATCGACATGACGCTCACGGTGCTGAAAACAATGGGCTTCGACGATTTCGAAGTTCGGCTCAGTTTCCGGGACTGGGAGAGCGACAAATACGTCGGCGACCCGGAGAATTGGAAAAAAGCCCAGACGGCTTTGGAAAAAGTCTGCCGGAGCATGGACCTTCCGAGCTTGGAAATCGTGGAGGGCGAAGCCGCGTTTTACGGCCCGAAAGCGGATTTCGTGGTTAAGGATTGCCTGGGTCGCCGCTGGCAGTTGGGTACGGTGCAGCTCGATTACAATTTGCCGAGCCCCGAGCGATTCAATCTGGAATATGTCGGCAGCGATAACAAAACGCACACGCCGGTGATGATCCATCGTGCCCCGCTGGGTTCGTTCGAGCGGTTCTGCGGCATTTTGATCGAACATTTCGCCGCGGCGTTTCCGACCTGGTTGGCCCCCGAACAGGTCCGCATCTTGACGGTGAGCGATAAATTCGACGGGTATGCCCAAGAAGTTGAGATGAAACTCGCGGCCGAGGGAATCCGGGTTTCCTGCGACTTGCGCAACGAAAAGATCGGCGCGAAAATCAGGGAAGGACGTCATGCTTTGGTGCCGTATTTGGCCGTGGTCGGTGCGAAGGAATCCGAAAACGGTTCGCTGGCCGTTCGGAGCCGGAAAGAAGGCGAACTGGGCGAGATTCCGGTCGACGATTTTGTGACGCGGATCGTCGGTGAAATCGAAACGAGAACGCTGTGACCGTTTGGTCGCTGATTCCAGACCGGCGTGTTTTTCCGGCTCACTCGGAGTAATTTGGGGTTGTATCGGCCGGGAAGCCTCCCGTGACGGGCGGATTTCCGGCTTCGAGAGATGTCGGTGATTGATTGTTTGAGATTCCTAAAATATCTGTCCCATTTCCATGAAACTCCTTTCCGTCGTCGTCAAACCGCATATTGTGCCCCGGCTCGTGGACAGGTTGCGTGCGTTGCCCGTTCATGCTATGCAGATCAAGGAAGTCAAAGGGTTCGGGCGGCAAAAGAATTATCTCGACGAATATCTCGGCAGCGAATATTCCGCGGCCTATATTCCGAAAGTCCTGATCGAAATGGTCGTCGAAGATGCCGATGCCGAAGAGGTCATTGCCAAAGTGATCGAAACCGCGCGGACCGGCAGGATGGGCGACGGAAAAATCTTTATCTTCGATGAAGACAAACTGGAGCCAAAGACGGAAATTTAGGGTATCCGGCGGTACCGGGAATCTCAAGGCCCG
>JBEBTM010000354.1:0-5080 GCA_040393745.1 Thermogutta terrifontis
GCGAGTGAAAGATTGAAGGTTCGTCGGAAGGACGACCTCCGGATCAAGACTTGTAACAAAATATCTCGTATCGCAAGACTCCCGTTCGCTGCCATGCCAAACTTCGCGATCGACACGAAAAGCAATCCGGCAATCCGTGATGTCCAACGCCTCCCGAATCCAGTCGGCGATAAGATCGTCGCACCAGAGTTTGCGGATGTTTACGCGGCCGCTTTTTTTCGACCGTCACATCATCGGGTTCCGTCACCTCGGCATCCTTGAAGTGAAACGCCAACACTTCAAGCGTATCATGCTGATTGCCCCGAACCTGAAAAAGATAGTCGCAACCGTGATTTCGTAACACTTCGATCAGCGGCCTTTGAGCGCTGTATTGCCGAAATACGTCGCATCGCCGGTCAGGAGTCGAATCAAGGGATATTGTGCGAACAATTCGTCGGCATGGGCCTTCAGGCAGCCCGGTTCGTTCGTCTTGTCGCCTCGGACGGCCGCATTGCTCCCGGCTTCGCGGTCGCCACGACGAAACGTTATTTCGAAGCGACTGTCCGCAGGACTAGGAACAATCCGCCCGTGTGGCTCGCACCCGTCGACGGCGGCGACGATCGGGCCGTCCTGCTCGGCGAGAATGACGTTGAACAATTCCGCCAAAGCCGCTTGAAATTCTTCGACGGAATATTGAGCCAAGGTCCGACTGATGGTCGTTGCCGCCGGTTTTTTTCTCTTGAAGCCGAGAGGAATTTGGAGCTCTTTCCAGTGTTTTTTGACCCAACGACGGATCACGGCGATCTCGGTCATTCCGGCGAGGGTGCCTAAAAAAACCAAGGCGAGCAGCCCAGCGAAGGGATGTCGGACGCCTCGCTTATGTCGGGGATCGGTGATTTTCAGAAAAACGGCGGCAATTTGCGAAAGATACAGCGACGGCACAGCGGCCCCTCCTTGAAAATTCTTAAAAAACGATCGAATCCCTACGATCCCTCTGATTTACGAATCTCAAGACGGCTTTGTTCGCAATCTGACTTTGCAATCGTCTTGGGGGGGCTTGCCAAGAGAGTGAAACGGTGTATCATTTGGACAGATTTATTTTGGCCATGCGTCTGAATAGACATTTCGATCCCTGGTAGCTCAGTTGGTTAGAGCGGCGGACTGTTAATCCGTAGGTCGAAGGTTCGAGTCCTTCCCGGGGAGCTTTCTAAGTTTAGAACTATCAAAGGCTTGCGTGATGCAAGCCTTTTTCTGTTTGAGGGTAATCCCCGTCAGGGAGCCCAAAACGGAGCCAGCAGGAAAAGCATGTTTTGCAGCGAAATGGCACATTTTGCCGGGTAGGTTTTTCGGCCCGCTTTGCCGACTCCCAGTTTTTCTGGCGTTTCGCTCACCCGTCGTTCTCGCTTTTCCCAGATTTGGGCTCCAAATCCGTAGATTTTCGTTGACGCTCACAACGGCGATTTGTGGCGACCACCCCCGTTGGGCTGTCCTTTGCCCGACCGAGCCCTGATCGCGTCACAGGCGACAAACACGAGGCCTCGTTTTCGCCGACACCGCCCCGGATCGCCCGGACGGGCACGATCAACGAGCTTGGTTTCGCGCTTCCTGTAGCTTTTCGGCGTCCGCCTGCGTAAAAACCGACGACTCGATCTTTGTCCCGTCGGCAAAAGTCACGGACTTGACTTCGACCTCGAAAATCATGTCATGTCGGTCCTTCGGAGCCTTCTGCCAACCGTCGAAGATACCGGGATCAATCTTCCAACGAGTCGCCTCGTCCGCCTCAAGACCGCCGGGAATCGAATGGGTGAAATCGGCCTCGACCCACGGAATTGTTCGGTTCGGCGACGAAAGTTTACCGTGGAAAGAAACCGACGAAATCGCCATGTTCGAATTGTTTTTCACGCTCAAATCGATGACCGGCTCCACCATGAAACGCTCTTTTTCAAAATAAAATTTCGCGCTGAGAATCTTGAATTGTTTCATCCGATCCAGTTTGCGTTTCTTTTCCTCATAAAAAACGACCAGCTCCTTGCCGAACATTTTTTTCTCCGGTTCGACCTCTTTTTCCTCGAAGCCTTCGGCAAACGGAAAACGAGGTTTCTCCGCCGGTTTGTCCGTAATCGACGGTCGCTGAAAATCGACGTTGGACAGAGCGAACATAACGAGCAATCCGGCGGCAAATCCAAGAGCGGCAGTGATTTTCGGGTTTCGAAGAAGATTGGCGTTCGAGGCGGCATCAGGCGACGTAGCGCATTCAACCGTGGCAGAATCCGTCTGGTGATAGAAAAAAATTCCAACGGCAAGAAGAATACTCGATCCGATAATGGTGTAAACGCCGGTACCGGCAATCAGTTCTTTTTCGTCGAACATTTTGACGTGGCACTGGAGTGGAATATAGACGATTCCGCTCACGATTCCAAGGGCCGAACAAAGATAGGCGACAATCTTGTTCATCAAACGATTGGCCGCGCTCGCCCAAACGGGATAGGCGAAAAAGATGCCCAAACAAAACGTACCGAGACGAAAGCCGCTCGCCGAAATAATGCCGATATCCTGCCACGGTAAAATGAACGAAAGAATCGCCAATCCCGCCGAAAGAAGGGTGAGCCAAGCTCCGCTGCCCCAGTTTTTGGGATCAATGACGACCGGGGCGTTCGCAGCATTCGGTCCTGCCGATTGGACGGGTTGAGCTTCCTGACCACCTGAGCTGTTCCCGGAAGCGGGTGAAGCAAAATTCTGCGCATGGACGGGAAGCGGTGGCGGGACGAAGTAATCCGAGTTCAAATCGTGGGAGATGAACGTCAGTCCTTTGATGCTTTCGGCCTTGGCCTTTTTGCCCGATTCGGTTTCAACGATGGAATCAGGCGAAAGAGTTCCGTCCAAGGCGAGGTTTTTCAGAGTCACGTCATCAAGCGGTCCGATTCGGTATCCATTTTCGTCGTAGAAAAACCACTGCGCCATTGAATCAATTGTCGGGATCGTTCGAGGAGATTTGTTGAAATCATAGGAATCGGAAGAACGAATCAAATCTTCATGACGATTTCTTGACCGTATATGTATCGAACACTGATTATCGCTGATTTTTTCATTTTTTTCAATCGGGACAGTTGATAGTTGCGATTTTTCCAAAAAACGAGTCCCGATACGTCAAGCGATGCAGTGCGCTTTGAAGAAAATCCGAAAATGTCTCGGAACGCAATGGATCAGGCACATGAAACGCTCCGCCGATTGTTTTGAAACAAGCCGGTTCGGACAAGGGCGTTGGGCAATCGTGCCCCGAGCGCGTCGCACATGGCGAACACGGGCCTTGTTTTCGTCGGCATCGCCACAAAAACTCGAAACCAAAGACGGAGCCAAACCCTAGAATGGGGTATGTTGTCGGCGAGATGAGTTACGGCAAGAAACTGGATTCACAGACGAACTTCCGTTATCACTTGGAACTCGCCGGTTTTCTCGATTCTTTAGCAACAGAAGATTTGGAGGTTCCCATGCAGTACAGATTAGATATCGTTTCATGTTCCAATCATTCGATCGTTTCGAACGCCGACGGAAATTATCAGTTTCGCCTGATTTCCGACGCGCCGTTCAAGGTCGTTTATGGAAAACTGCTCATTGAAGGTCTTCGATTCAAAAACTCCTTTAACCGTTACGGACTTGAACACGGAAAATGTTGTTCGAAAATTTATTCTCTCGATTGGCATGTTCTGAAATATCTTCAAGAGAACGGCTCAAGCTCTTTCTTGAACATCAACGCTTATCTGGAAAGCGTCAAAGATAAAATTCCGAAAACAAAACTTCCCCTGACGCCGGATGGAGAAAAAGGAATCAGAAAAAGGTGCAACGCCATTTTAGAGATTCTCGGTTGCCGGGCCTATTTGCACATCCGTAGGGGAATCCTTGAACTCCACGTTCAAGATGAAGGGGGATGAGTTAATCCCCTTTTTCAAATTTTTTTCGTTCACAACATGCTGTTTTTTCAAAAAAACAGCGTTTCTCATTCATTTTGACCGGTTTTCCATTGAAACGAGGGGACAAACTTGTCCCCTTCTCAAATGGACTCCCTTGAAATGTCCGATCATGTAGTTAATTCCCCTCAGACAATGCTTGATTTGAACCCGAGGGAAAAACGACCATGAAAATGAGATGGGTGGAACGTTTTGTTTCCAACAATATTCCAAAGCGCAAGGCAATCGCTTATTTCCGGCATTCGGCGGAGGGCAGGCAGGAACATTCGATTCCGATCCAAAAAGAGCGTGTGTTCGAGTATGCCGATCGTCACAACATCGAGATCATTGCCATTTTCGAGGATCCCGGCGTTTCTGGCGTGACGGCGAATCGACCGGGATTCCAAGCAATGATGAGACGGGTTCATGTCGATTCCTCCTTCGACTTGATTCTCGTTTTGGACCATACCCGATGGGGACGATTTCAGGAGCACGATCTTGCCAGGCTCTTGATCGCCGAATGCAGAAAATGTGGAAAACAAGTCCATTTTACTGATAGCAACAAACCGATTCCGCTGCTGGGCGAGTACGATATCGCCGACGAATTTATCGACATCATGGGGCACCGGATGGCTTCGGGCTTTTCCGCCCAGTTGAGCGGAAAGGTTTGGGCTGGCGAAGCCTACGTCGCCAAACATGGATTTCGTTGCGGCGGCATGGCGCCGTATGGAATGGTCCGCGTGGAATATGACGAACAGTGGAATGAAATCGGCGTCATGAAGGGGAAAGAGCGGAAACGTTTTTCCAACGGACGGGTCGGGATGAAAGCCGACGGTTCGAAAGCAGTTGGAATCATCAAGGAGATTTTCAAAATGTTTACCGTCGGAAATATTCCCGAACAGGAAATCGCCGATCGGCTGAACCGGCGAAAAGTCCCCTCTCCGATGAAAACTCGCTATCCTTCCTCGGACATTCCCTGGGGCGTTTCGGCGGTTCGAAAAATTCTCCAGGACGAACAATATGCCGGTTCGATCGTCTACAACAAGACCTCCAACAAATTGCACACCGGGATTAAACGGAATTCCAAAGAGGAATGGATCATCGCTCCCGGCCGCTATGAACCGATCGTATCACGGGAGATGTTCGAAGCAGCCAGG
>JBEBTM010000355.1:0-5071 GCA_040393745.1 Thermogutta terrifontis
TCGGCATGACCGTGGACGATCATCATCGGTTGCCGAACCTGCTTGACCAGCGGCCAAGGGTTGATAAAACGGCAACCGAACCAGAATCCGAGCATCCGACGCCGCCAAGCATAAACAAGTGTAACGACCGGGCAAGCTACGGAATAGGCGACGGTTCGGAAGAAGAGTGAAAGAAACCTCGAAAATCGACGACGGGAAAGCCGGGTCGATTTCATGAGGATTTCCCAGCAATTCTTATCGAACAGCCGATTTTCAGGAATCGGAGCGTCCAAAACGACGGATTTGATTCGCGAATCGCTGCCGCCCAGACATACAGCGACCGTGGCCCCTTTTCCAAGGCCGAAAACGCTGATTCGATCCTTGTTAACATCTTGTCGGGAGAGGAGATAGCTCAGCGCCGCCTGGACGTCGTCCATGTCGGACGACGTAATCCATGGAGTCGGCATTGAATGCGGCGTGGAATCGCTACAGCCGTGATTTCGAAAGTCGAAGGTAAAAATATCGAAGCCCGCCTCGCGAAGTTGGTTCGTATAAGGCTCGATGTTCAAGCGACTTCCGTTCAATTCATGGCAGAAAAGAATCGTCCCCTGTGACTCGGCGGCGGTGTGCGAAAGAAAATTTCCTCTCAGGATGAGCTTGCCCGAGGTGGAAAACTCGATCTCCTGACCATCCCAATCAGCCGTGGCGTAACGAAGTGGCAACCAAGGGGTTCGTGCAAAAAGGCAACAAGCTCGTCGATGGGACGACAACAGGAAAAACCTCCCCAGCAGATGCAAGCTCAGCGAGAGGAAGAGAACAACGAGAAGTGCGATGCCAATCGTGATGGAAAACGTTGAGTACACGTCAGTTGACAAAAGTGATGACGAAAAGAAGTCCGCTTTCGATTCCGTTGAGGCGTGTGTCATACCACAGGGGGCAACCTGAATCATCGGCAAAATACTGCCGAATCAACATGAGGAAGCAAAAAAGACGGATAACAGTTGCAAACCGCCGATTTTCCCTGAACGGAATTAATAAAAATGAAAGGGCTTCTTGGCAAATAACGACTATTTGCCTGAATTCGGAGATATCATAGCGATTTCGAATCGCTTGCCAAGATCGGATGATGAAAAAAGCCGAAAAAATGGCTGATTTTTTTGAATCGCTCGCAAATGTGTGTGACAAATCGGTACGCCACCGGTATCCTTAGAATTTGGTTTCAATTTCGGGGGATTACACCGAATATGACGTTGATGCACGTGAACGCGACAAAACGATAATCGGAAAAAGAGAAAATCACGGATTACCCCTCCAAGGGGGGGGTGTCATGGACCGGCTTCTGTGAGAAGATGGGTAACAGGTTTTTTTGCGGATAAGTGCTTCGTCCGGGTAGACTGCTTCCCGTAATTATAGGAGTTCGCGTTTTCGTTCAACGCCGCTGTTTCAGTGATTTTGCGTTTTTTTGCGCAAAAGGCGGGAATGGGGCTTATCATTCAACGTAATCAATTTGTTCGGGTCGATGCTTACGGCTCTTATTTCAAAGCCGTTTTGGTGTTTTCAAAAGATGGGAACGCGGCCATAGTACCCGTTTGAGTAACCTTTTTACACCTTCTGTCTTCATGGGAATTATTGCCATTCAGTACCAAACGGCGAGTGATTCGCCGCTTCTCGTCGCCTTCAATCGGGAAGAGCGAACCAGTCGTCCTTCTCAACCGCCCCGGATTCAGTCCGGGCGTCCCCGTGTCGTTTGCGGGATCGACCGCAAAGCCGGGGGAACCTGGGCCGGAGTCAACCAGCATGGCCTTTTTGTCGCTGTGATCAATTGCCTCAAGCGCTCCACTCCTTACGATCCCCGGTCGCGCGGACTTCTCTGCAAGGAACTGTTGGCTTCGAAAAACGCTGATGAGGCTTTGGACAAGGCGTTCCGTGAGTTGTCAACCGGCTGTTATGCGGGCGGAAATTTTCTTTGTGTCGACCGGGTCAGCGGCGGTGTGGTTTACGGCGGCGACGATGTCGAAGTCGAGCGGCTCAGGCCCGGCCTGCACCTCCTGTCGGCAAATCGGCTCAACGATTATCGGGATCCACGGCAGGAGTTCGTCCGCAGATTGCTCACGCTCCAACGTCTGGATTCCGCGGTTTCCTTTTTGGCCGTGGCAAGCCGAACTTTTTCCCGCAAGCCCGACCCGTCCGGCAAGCGCGGGATCGTAATCAACGAAGTGGAATACGGAACGGTATCCTCGATGCTCCTGTCGCTCACGGAACGGACCCAGCGTTCGATCATGCAATTTGCCGCGGGTCCGCCGAACGAGAAACCGTTTGAAGACGTGTCCGCCCTGCTCCGCCAGGTGTTGTCCACGGATCGCGCCAATCGGGCTGCAGCCGCCGCAAAAGAAGCCGCCCTCGAAGGATAACGGCGTACTGAATCACGAAGTCACAAAAATCATCCTCATTTTGTCGATCAACCCTTGGAGGTCTCTCATGAGCGAATTGATTCAAACCTTGCAAAACGAAAACGATTTCGAAACCCTGACCGGTTCCGGTGTGGTTCTGGTCGACTTTTACGCCGATTGGTGCGGTCCTTGCCGGGCTCTCAAACCGACCCTGGATGAAATCGCCGCGAAATACCAGGGAAAGGCGACGGTCCTGAAAGTCGACACGGACAAGTTCCCGAACCTGGCCGTCAAGTTCGATGTATCTGGTATTCCGGCCCTGTTCCTGTTCAAAAACGGTAAAGTCGTCGAGAACTTCGTCGGTCTGCAGCAGTCCGCCGTTTTCGTCGCCGCGATTGAAAAGGTACTGTGACGAAAATTGTTCGGAATCATCGTCGCACTTTTGGCCGGAGCGTTTATCGCTTGGCATTTCCGGAGGGCGATCCGGCCTTTCCTCTCGGGAACGTCGGACGGAAACCCTTGCGGCCACTGCGACGGCTGCTCCGGCGTGGAACGCTGCGGTGATTGTTCCGAACGCCGAATAAATCTGTATAATATTTCCCCTCCCGAGAACGATGACGAAGCACAAGAACATTTTCGCGGCGACGATTCTTCTCCTGGCGGCGGCGATTCTCACGACCGGCTGTGACACTCCGCCACCGCCGCCCGAGGTGCAGGAGAACGTGGTCGTTTACCTGACCGACGCCGATTTCGGGTTCCGGATTCAGGAAGGCGTGGTCCTCGTCGATTTCTACGCCGACTGGTGCGGACCTTGTGTAAGCATGGCGCCCGATTTCGAATTCGCGGCCCGGAAAATGGAGGGTAAAGTCTTGTTTGCCAAGGTGGACACGGATGCCAATAAGGAACTCGTCGCCCGGTATGGAATCGGCCCGATTCCGGCGCTGCTCCTGTTCGTCGACGGCGAACTGAAAGACCAGGTCGTCGGCAGGCAAAGTGAGGAACAATTGCTCGAAATGGTTCGTCCCTATGTCGAGTGAGTGACGGGTGTCACGAGCGCAATCCGGTTGCAGGTTCTCTCAATGTCGCCGGCGCCAGTGTTCCTGACGCCGGTAAAAAGCGAACCCCAAGGCGAGCCACGTCACGCCGCCGAGTCCCGCGAGATGGGCCAGTTCGCCCCGGATTTCTTCCGGCCTGCCATCGATTTTCGCTTCAAAAAGAAACAGCGCGGGCCGGGTATAACACAGCATGGACAGCATTTCGAAAGTCCGGAGCGGCACATCGGATTTTTTCTCGCGGACCGCTTCGTCCGGTTTTTCGCCCGGAAACATCTCGGCCACTGTTCGGATCCTCCGGCTGTTCGTGTCGTCGGGTAAATCGCCGTAATTACCGGCGGCGATCATGCTCAGGAGAATCTGCGGCATGATCAGCAACGGCAAAAACGTGAGCGCGGCGTTTTCCGTGGATGCGACCGTCGAAACGAATAGTCCGACCCCCAGGCTGCAAAGATAGCAGAGCGTCAAAACGCCGAAAAACGTTCCCGGCAATATCTTGGGAAAATCCGTTTCATAAAGCCCGGCCAGGCAAATCTGCGGAGGAAGCAACCAAACCACGCCGAGAAGGATCACAAGCTGCACGGCACCCATGAACCCGTAAAAAAGCGTTTTACCGGCCAAATATTCGAACATCGAGAGTCCCGAAAGCTGTTCCCGTACATAATACCGGCGTTCCCCGACCAAACCGCGTACGGAATTATTCATTCCGAGCCACACGGCAATCACGATGCAGAAGAACAGCAGCGGCAAGACGTCCAATTCGTCGTACTGGCTCAAAACGGCGAGTGATCCCAACACCACGGGCTGCCCCAGCGTCATGAGCACGCTCATCGGATCCTGCCGGAAGTTGATCCAACACCGGTGAACGACGTCCTTGACCCGCCGGCCGCGCCGACCAATCAGTCGATCGACCGGCCGCAACATGGTCGACAGGCTTCCCGACCATCCCGGTACGTCCTCGGTTTCTTCGCCCGGTTCTCCGGCGCCCAGGTTTTCGTACAATTCCGCGAATGTTTTCTCGCCCTTGAGTCTCTTGATCGCCGAAACACCGCCCTTGCGGGAATACGCCCGCACGCCGCCGGTTTCGAAGGCGATGATCTTATCGAAATCTTCGACGTTCGCCATCATGTGCGTCGTGCAAAGAACCGTGGTTCCCTGCCGGGCGATCTCCTTGAGCTGCTTCATGATGTTCGATTCGGTCGCGGGATCTAGGCCCGAAGTCGGCTCGTCGAGGATCAGCAGCCGGGGTCTCTTGAGAAGCTCCATCGCGATGCTGACACGCTTTCTCTGTCCGCCGCTGATTTTTTGCACGGTTTTATCCCGGTGCCCCTTGAGTCCGACGCGGTCCAGGGATTCCTCGATCGCTTCCTCGACCCGGTCGGCGTCGCCGTCAAAGCAAAGCCGGGCCGCGAATCGAAGATTTTCCTCGACCGTGAGTTTCGGGTAAACCACGTCGTCCTGAGGGACGTAACCGAACAGGGTTTTGCATTGCCGCCGAACACCGGGATCGCGCAGATCGTTGTCGCCGTCGAAGAAAATTCCGCCGTCGAACTCGCCGCCGGCCAGGGACAGGATTTCCAGCAGCGTGCTCTTGCCGCAACCGCTGGGACCGATGATCCCGACGAATTCGTTGCACTCGATTTCCGCGCT
>JBEBTM010000356.1:0-5070 GCA_040393745.1 Thermogutta terrifontis
TTCGGTCGTCGGAACCATTCGGGACGCCTTCGCCTACGCCTGGAGCGGCGTGGTCGGTATGTTCGCGTCGGTGCTGTCGTCGATTTCCGGCGTTGTCGGGAATTTCGGAACGTTCTTTTCACAGGCGTTTGCCGCCGTCGGTGAAACCTTCGACTGGTTAAAAGGAAAAATCGGCGAGGTGTTCGGGTTCTTCCAGGAAGCCTACGGTGCGATTGCCGTCGCCTTGGCTCGCGGCGATATCGAAGCGGCGCTGGGCGTCGTGTGGGCCGGACTGAAATTGATCTGGGTCAAGGGAACGCATTTCCTGCTGGAAACGTGGTATTGGCTCACCGATACACTGCAGACGGCGTGGGCGAGTTGCGTTTTCAAAATCAGCGAACTGCTGCTCCAAGCCTGGTACGGCGTCCAGCAGTTTTGGACGGAAACCGTCTATACGATGCAAACGCTCTGGACCGGCATGATCGACGCATTGGTCGGGGCATGGCAATATGCCGAAAAGCTGATCAAAAAAGGCGTCGGTTACATTAAGGCGCTCTGGCAGGGCACCGATCCGAAGGAAGTTTTAACGGGTATCGACGAGGAGTACGATAAGCAAGCGAAACAGCGCGAAACCGAGCGGATCAAAAAATTCAATGACATCCAGTGGAATCGGGATAAACGGTTTTCATCGCTGGAAGCCGACAAGCAAGGCGCGATCGGCATCCTGAAAAGCGACCAGGAGGCCAGCGCCGCCCGGCGGAAAGAGGCGAGCCAAGCCAAAACGGCGGGCTTCGAGCAGGAATATCTCGACGCGAAAAAAGCGTATGACGAAGCGATTAAGCGGGCGAAGACGGACCCGGAAAAAGAATATTCGCCGTGGAGCATGGAAGGCCGGAAGCCGAACTACCTGGCCGGTCTGGAAGACGCCGTAAGTTCGTTCAAAAACATGGGCGGCCTGAGTGGTCTACTCGGCGACAAGAGCAAGGCGTCCGGCACGTTCAACGCTTTCGAAGTCGGCAGCCTGAACGACAGCATCGGCGAGGAACAGTTAACGGAACTGAGAAGCCAGACGTCGCTGTTGCGAAACCTGAAATTCAAGGGCATCCCCTGGAAAGAGGATTAAAAAACACGGCCCGACGTAGGATGACGAAATAAAAAGTCGGGCCGCGCCGGATGAGGTCGCTACAGTCCGTGTCTTGTCGGAAGCTGCGGAAAACGCTTCCTGCACGGTTCATAGCACCCGCTGGATGGAGCGGGCCGGAAGCAGGATTGCCCTCGCCTCATCCTCTACTTGTATTTTATGCGGTCTTTCGACGAAGTCAAATATTTTTTCTGAATGATGATCACCGTCAAAGAAACTTACGGCGCCCAATTATCCGGCGAACGGACTCCTTCGGAACGGGAAAAACGCTTCAAAATCCGGGGGACGGACGACGAGGATGCGGCCTACGCCGCGCTTTCGGCGTTCGTTTATGCGAATTTTCCAAGGATCGGTCGTTTGATCGTGAAAAGCGTTTCACTCGACGAAGGCGTCCCCGGCGCTTTTTTGTGGGAAGGAACCGCGACCTACGGCAAGCTGGACCGAAAGGCCCTGCGGGGCGACCGGCCGGAAATTTCCTTCTCGACCAAGGGCGGCACGGCCAAGATCACGCGCAGCATCCACACCGTCGCGGCCCTGGCACGGCGAGTCCCGATCATTCAGTTCCGTTGGGTCACGCCTGCCGGGGACGGACAGGATTGGATGGATTCCGATCACTGGAATTATTCGCCGGAAGAGGAACAGAAGTGTTACGATCAAGGCTACAAAAAAGAAGAACAGGTCAAAACGGAAATTTTTACCGACGAAAACGGCACCGAAAAGAAGCGCATCTGCACCAAACCGGGCAAGCCGATCAATTTTCATCACGGAATCAATTTCGAGAACGGGTCGTTCCAGGGCCGCGAAAAGGTCGTCCCGGCGTTAAGCTGCAACATCGACCTTTCCGTGCCGGACGAGCGGCTCAACGGGTTTTATCAGCGGCTGCTCCTGAATATGACCGGCAGGGTCAATAGCAAACCCTTCCTCGGATTCAAGGCCGGGGAATGGCTGTTCATGGGCGCCGATGTGAAATGCCGTTACGAAGAGGACGACGAAGAAGAAAACGAGAACGAGGAAAAACCGCCGAAACTCTATTGGGACATCTCCTATGAATTTCGCGGCTCGCCCAACGTGACGCGGCAGTATATCGCCGGACTCGGCCCGTTCACGAAACGGGGTCACGATTACGCCTGGGCTTACAGCGAAAAGCGGGACACGACCGAGGAGGATAAAAACGCCGTTCCCGCCGACGCGGAGGAAGGGTTCGATCCCGAGCAGCAGAGCCCGACCTTTTCGGACGAAAAAATGACCATCGTCGCCCCGGTCTGTGTCTACGCCGAACAGGTCTATTATTACGCCGATTTTACGGCATTGGGTCTCGAACTATGACCAAGCGAAAACTGACCCGCGCCGTGAGCGGCCAGGCGATGCGGCTCGGCCTGAACGACTGGAACACGGTCTGCGATACCGTCGAACGGGTCAATGCCGTGGACGAAAACACCGGCCTGCTCTCGCAGAACATCCTGTCGACCTCCGGCGAGATCACGGTACGGAACAGCCTGTGCCAAACCGTGCCGTCCTTCGGAGTTCTCATCGCGGAAAAGGCGCTCCATGAAACCATGCTCCAAGACGAGCAGCTTCGATTCGCCTTGAACGCCGGAATCGAAATCGTCGGCAAGCAGCCGAGCGGATCGCCGGACGATATCCTTTGCATCGTACAGGAAACCGCCCCGCACCGAAAACTGGTGCGCGGGATCGTGTTCGGCCCGACCTGCGTCCGGGTCGACGTGACAAAACGAACCCATCTTTATGCGAAGGTGCTGCCGGGCGTCATCGATCACCTCCAGTCGTCGGATTCAGGCCCGGTCCGGTTGATCGTGCCCGCCGTGCGGCCCGGCGTCCAAATCTGTTACGGGATTATCGGCCTCGAAAAAGGCGATCCCGTTTTCCATGCGAAGGAACTGTTTCCCGCCGTCGCGTATCGGCGCGAGCGGGAAGAAACGCAGCAGAACGGCTCCGTCAAAACGGTCGTGGAAACCTTCGTCGTCTGCCCCGGAGGGCGCGGCGAGGAAAGCAGCCTGAAAACCGTCCATGTCCTGAACGTGGAAGGGCGAACGATGTCGACCGATCTGTTCGGAACCCTGCCGGTCGCCATGAACAATTTCGATGCGGTGATGGCCGATAACGGGTATGGGCAGCCCTTGATGGTCTGTTCGCCAGGCGAAGTCGACGAGGGGATTCGATACCCGGTTCAGCGTTACGATTTCGAGCAGGAGCAGTGGAGCAAAGCTGATACGAACCAGTCGCTGGCCGGATGCCCGGCTTATCTCAAGGATGAAAAGATCATCGTCGCCGGGGGCCAATCGGCCTATGACGTCTCGAATCCGGTCAAACTCGGCATCTCCGGCACGACGCAGTTTTACGGCCATCATGTGACGCCGTTCTGGAGTATCGACCCGATTTCCGGCGCTCTCGAAACGAGAACGCCACGGCGCCAGATTACATGCGGCACGACGGAACAGGCCGAATGCCACGTCGTCAACCAGGAAAAACGGTTCCTGAAACAGAATTTTAAGGGGATTCCGTTTTCACGATCTTCAAACGGTCAATCGGTGGAATTCCTGGCCGTGGGCGGCACGGAACTTCTTGGGTATCAATCGAAAGCGGTCGTTTCCTATACCGTCGATTCCATCGGGGCTTATGTCGACTGTGAGAACAACGAGAATCGCATTTTGAACAAATGCGAACTGTTTCCCGATACGCCGCTCCCACTCGGAGAATGCTGTGCCGTCAGGACAAGCACCTGAAATCCGGCAACATTACGCTGGGCGGCGACTGGCTCGTTGCGATTGGCGTTCGTTACCGGAACGAGGACGGCCAGTTTATTATGCACGATAAGCCGTGGACGCTCGACCTCGACAACAAGGACGAAGGCTGGCGAAACGATCTGCTACCGCCGCTCAAGACGCCCCGCTACAATGCCGCTCTTTCCGAAGTCGTGACGACCGACGATCCTATTCTCGACGAGGAAACCGGCGAACCGACCGGCGAGACCGAGGAAATCGAGCGGGTGTTTCTCATTGGGGGACGCAACGAGAACGGTCTGCTTGCGTCCGTTGAAGCACTCAATTTAACGAAAGGCGTGTGGGAAACCGATTGGCCTGGACTCGACGGCACGGTTCCACCGCAAGGGGACCAGCAGTAGGCTGCTGGACCCCTGACCGAGCTTCCGCTCGTTGACTTCACACGCTCCCGTTGGTCGCTGGACTCATCGGCAGTATACATTTTTTTGACGAGAAATAGAAGACTTCACAATTTTCAATTACTCTTCCTTATACGGTTTGAGCGAGTTCATAAAACCGAGAAAACTCTCGGCGATCTTGCGACAGTTATCCGTTCATGGGAACATCCCTGATGAATCCATCATATCAAATCGATAAGGAACAAACGATAACACTTTTTAAGACTAGGTTCCAAGCCTTATGATTGCTTCCTGTTAGGTTTTCTCTTTATTGTCAATAGCTTCATCACTTCATCAAGCAATGAATTATCGTCCATTTCGACCATCATCCACTTTCCGTCATGGTAGGTTGTCGCCGCATCGTAAATGCTCTGGACCGCATCGGAATACTGATTGCGAGATTCCTCAAACTTGGTTCTTTCATCCTTGCCGAAAATAATCAGAACACCAAAGCAGTTTTCGCGTGCATACAGGGTACACAGTGTTTTTCCGCCCCGGCGATATTTGTATTCATAATCCCATTTCTTCCCGCCATCGTTCCAGAGTTTGTCCATTTCATAGATGGAATCAACGGCGGAGCATATGGCATTCCATGCTTTCAATCTCTCTTTACCTAACAAGCTACGCAATTCGCTTTGTGAGGGAATTTCTTTCTTCATCATTCATGACATCCTTTCCGCAAGATTCTGTGTTTTTATATACTTCGTGAAGTACGAATGTGAACGGCAGTTTGAAAGTGCAGCGCACGGAAGATTAAAAATACGGCGCCGGG
>JBEBTM010000357.1:0-5038 GCA_040393745.1 Thermogutta terrifontis
TAACGGATTTCGCAATAGTTTCATATCCCAGTTTTTAAACGGGACAAGACACTAGCCTGGATCATTTCCGGGAACAAGAAAACGGTGAACGTCCGTTTGTTCGTTTGGACCATGATTTTCCAGTTCGCCTTTGCCGGATTTATTTTTCGCACGCAATCGGGTAAGGATGTCTTTTCCGGCGTGAATTCGGCCGTAATCGCCGTGATCGACGCCGCCCTGGCGGGTCCGAAGTTCGTCTTCGGGAGCCTTGCCGATTCGGGCCGGTGCGATGAGCTCGGACTCGGTTTCATCCTGTTTTTCCAAGGGCTCACGACGATCCTGGTCGTCTCGGCCCTGATCACGCTGCTTTACCATGTCGGCCTGATGAGCCGGTTGCTTCGCCTTTTCGCCGCGGTGTTTTCCCGGCTCACGAAAATTTCCGGCGCGGAATCCCTCGCTGCGACGGCCAACGTGTTCGCGGGCAATGAGTCGCTACTCACGATCAAACCCTGTTTGCCCCGGTTGACCCGGTCGGAACTTTGCGTCCTGCTCGCGACCTGCATGGCGACGGTGTCCGCGAACGTGATCGTACCTTACGTCAAAATTCTCGAAGGCGGTTTCCCCGGTATCGCGGGTCATCTCGTTTCGGCGTCGATTCTTTCCGTGCCCGCGGCCGTGCTTTTGGCCAAGCTGGCGGTTCCTGAAACGGAAACCCCCGAAACGCTCGGCGTGGATGTCGACCCGCATTTCGAGCGGGAAAACAGCGTGATTGAAGCCGTCCTCGGCGGTGCGGAATCGGGTTTTAAGATGATCGTCGGCGTGACGTCCATGCTCATCGCCATGGTGGGGCTTCTCGCGATCGCCAATTTAATCCTGGGAACCTGCGGTGTTTTTCTCGACGCTCAGGGCCGGGTACCCGTTCTCTGGCGCATTGAAAGTCTGTTCGGTCTGCTGTTCGTCCCCTTCGTCTGGCTCATGGGCGTACCGTGGTCCGATGTGACGACGGTCGCGAACCTGTTGGGCACGCGAGTTATCGCAACGGAAATACCGGCATACATCGAGCTGGCCGGTTTGATGAAGAACGGAACGATCGAACCCCGGTCGGGCGTGATGGCCGCCTACGCGCTTTGCGGCTTCGCCCATATTCCGTCCGTGGCCATTTACGTCGGCGGCGCGACGGCCTTGGCCCCCAACCGAAAAGCGGACATCGCCTCGCTGGCTTGGCGGGCCCTGTTCATTGCCACGCTCGCCTGCCTCATGACCGGCGCCGTCGCGGGCCTGTTCTACGGCGGCGATGCGATGATCGCCCCAGCTATCGCGGATTGACGTTCGTGGGTCTAAAAAGATTCCCCTTCCGAAGTCAGCAGCCTTCGGTATTCGTCCCGCTCCCGCCGGGTCGCTTCCAGATCGAAGACGAGGTACTTCAGGTCCGTCCGCATCTGGGCCAACGATTCCTGAACCGTCTCCAATATCCGCCGGCGACGTTCCACATCGGAAACCATCCGTTCCAAGGCGCGATAAAAGTCGACTTGATACTCTTTGGGCAACGTTCCGATCAAACGCAGAAAATCGCAGAGCACGTCCACTTCACCGGAAGCGACAGTGGTCTCCACAGTTGTTGTCGGGGCCGAAAGCGGAGCCGAAAGAGAGGGCGGCGATGTCAAATGGTCCGGCGTCATATCAAAAAGGGGGATGGAGGTTCGAGAAAGAAGACTCTACTTGCTGCGGTCACTCGCTGCTCATCATTACGTTGATATTCTATATTTTTTTTCTGAAAAAACCAAATATTCTTCAAGAAGTTTCTTTCTTTTGCCGAAAAGCTCCCCTTTTAACAGGCATGCCCCGACCATTCTACGGATTTTGCTCTTTTCTCCAATGCAAAAGATCGTTAATATCCGCATACCCTTTTCCACACACAGAGTAGCCCATTTCCCAATCTGTTTCGTCTATGTTCCGGCTTCCTGTTTTACTTACGCTACTTATTTTCACGCCAGCGTTTGCCTTGGGGCAATCGCTGTTAGGCGATGTCCCCTATTTTCCTACGACAGCGGTTTCGCCCACTTGGACGGAGTATTACGAAGCCGATACGCCGAGTTGGATGCTCCTGCACACTGAAAACCCTGCCGCGATGGTCGGACGTCTTCGGACCGACACCGATTGCATGCAAGGTCGCCGCAGTGAACTCATCGGCACGAAGGTTTTGAACGATTCTTGCGCCGTTTTCGGACATTCCGTTGGTTTTCCGCTGGTCATCGACGATCTTACGCCCACGCTTTGGGTGAAAACCCAAGGAGACGGCGTTGCCCTGGGGGCGCAAATCGTTTTACCGAACTCAATCCATCCCGAAACAGGCCGACCCGTTACGTTCATCGTTCCCGGCCAACGGCATTCCGGATCGGGCCAATGGGAATGCCTCGGTTTTCGTGACAGCCGGGGTCAGTGCAACCTGGCCCGGGAAGTTCAGCGCCGCGGCCAGCTTTTCCGAGCCGAAATGGGGCGGAACCTGAATCTCGACGGTTGTTATCTCCGGCAAATCGTGTTGTTCGTCGAGCCGCCGCTGAGCCGGTCGCCCACGGTCGATCCGCTGCGTAACGTCTTGGTCGACGCCTTGGAAATCTCGGGCCACGTTGCCATTCACGAGGAAATCTATCACCGTTACGAAGCGAATCGTAACGGCGATCCCTTGTTCCTGTTCGATCCGATCAATTTCGACGGATTTCGAATCGAGTCGAGCCTGCGCTCCGTTTACGTCCAGCCGCAGATCTCCTCGGGCCCCGGTGGATCCCTCCACCGAAATTCGGCGATTACCGCAAAAAAAGGGGCTCCGCTGGTCGCCACGCCCCACGGCGGTAAGCTGCCCGGCATGCCGCAAAGGATTCCCCTGCCCGATGCCGAAGACGGACGGATGCGCTCAGCGTACAGTCCTTCGGCCCGGGTGGATTTTTCGCTCACCAACGACCGCATTCCGCTTGACGGCAGCGTTTCCCCCGCCGCGCTGATGCAAATCCGGCTCTCCGGCCAGGTCTTGACCATCAACAATCTGCCCATCGGTGTCAGGGCCATCGAATACAACGGCGAACCGCTCGCCTTTTTGCGGGAACTGAAATTCAACACCGTCTGGCTCAAGGAAGCCACGCCCGCGCTGCTCAAGGAAGCCCAGGATGCCGGCGTTTGGGTCATCTGCCCGCCGCCAACGACGAACCAACTTCGTTCAGCGACGGTCTACGAGGAAAATCCCAATGCCGGTCGTTCCGGTTCGTTTGTTTCCTCGTTGGGCGATCCGATTTACGATAACGTACTGGTTTGGAATCTCGGGGATGAATGCGCCAATCCCACGCAGGAAAACAACGCTATCGCCCAGTGGAGCCAGGAACTCCAGCGGGCCGATCGCGCTCGCCGCCGACCGATCATCTGCACGCCCCTGAGCGGTGTCCGGGAATACGGCGGCCGGATCGCCAATATTCTCATGATGCGGCGGGGGCCCGTTCTTTCCACGCTTGAATTCAGCGAGCTGGCCCGGTGGCAACGTGGTTATCGCAAACTGGCCCGGCCCGACACACCCTTTTGGGGGACCATCCAAACACAGCCGTCCCCGAAGCTCGCCCACCAGTGGATCATGTACGAAGGTAACCCCCAGTATATGTGTGCGGTAACGTACGAGCAAATGAAAATGCAGATTTTCCAAGGGCTCGCCTCGGGGCTCCACGGATTCCTGTTCACGTCCAATACGCCCCTGAACGGCAACGATCCCGAAACGGAGTACCGGCGAACGGCCCTGGAGTTGCTCAACTGGGAACTCCAGATGATTGAAGAATGGTTTGCCGAAGGGGAAGTGATCGCATCTCATTTGCCGTCCAATCGGGCTCACATGGGTTTCGCGCTTCTTCGGGCCGGCCGGTCCCGGCTCATGATTCCGCTTTGGACCGAGCCGAAAAGCCAACTGGCCGTGGGACCCGCCTTCGCGGGAAACGTTCGTTGCGTGGTTCCCGTTCCGGAAACGTACAGTGCGTATCATCTCGTGCCGGGCCGGCTTTTGCCGCTGGATTCGCCTCGCATCGCCGGTGGCGTGCAAATCGAACTCGAAGAGGCGAATCTCAATTCGGCGATCTTCTTCAGCGAAGACGACGCCGTGTACGCCCGGGTGGAACAGCGGACGAAGCAATTCGGCGAGCGGGCTGCGTTTCTCGCCTGTAAACTCGCCGAACTCCAACTCGCCATGACCGAACAGGTGCTCCTCGCCCTGAAGCGGGCCAAGGATTCCAACACGATTCCGAATCATCCCGACGATCATCTGCCGCTGGTGAGTCTCACGGAAAACGAAACGCTCGTCCGGCAAACGAAAGAAGCCATCGACCGGAGCAAGGATCTTCTCCAGCGAAGTCCGCCGGCCTGCGACAGTGCCTTTTTGCAGGCGGAAAAGGCCACCCGGGGCCTTCGGCTCACGTCCCGGAACATGCTCCTGGAAGCGACGCGGCACGAACTGAATTCCTGCATGACGCCCACATCGGTCTCCTTTGCCGCGCTGCCGTATTATCTCACGGCTTACCAGCGGCTCCGGGGCGGCCGAACGGGTCCGAACCGACTTTCCGGCGGCGATATGGAGGACATTCAAATTCTTGAGCGATATTGGCAGGTCGCCTACCACAATGTCGAAGGTGTCGCCCCGACGCGGCGGGCCCTATCGAGCAAGGCGGCCCGAAGCGGCGCCGCAGGGTTGCAATTGATCGTCTCGCCCTTGGATGTGAAGACGAAACCCGAGCAGCTTGAAACGGTTCCGATTTGGGTTTCCACGCCGCCGGTGGAATCGCGCATGGGAGAAATGATTTGTGTGAACGGTTGGGTGCGCATTCCCACGCCTTTGGAATCGACGGTCGACGGATTTATGGTCTTCGATTCCCTGGGCGGCGAAGCGATGGCCTTGCGAATCCTGCAAACTCAGGGCCAATGGCAGGAATTCGTCTTTTATCGGATTGCCCCGGCCGATGGACCGTATTACGTTTTTTTCGCCTTGGCCGGTTTCGGCGAAGTCCACCTGGACGACGTCCGAATTGCCTCGGTT
>JBEBTM010000358.1:0-5036 GCA_040393745.1 Thermogutta terrifontis
GAGCCAAGGGAGATTTTTGTTTTTTCACGTAATGAATTCTCGCGTGCAACACCTCGGCATCAAAACTGAAACGAACCGAACCGGAGGTCGTCCACCAGGTTTGTTTTCCGAATCTTTTATTCAACGCGAAACTTACCCGACTTTTGAATGTTCGAAGCAAGTCGCTCTTTCCAAGGGTTTTCGGCGTTTCGACAAGTAAATGGAAAGATTGGACATGATCGCCGCGACGAGCAGATTCCAAGCTTGTTTTTCAACTTCCTCGTGCCATTGCCGAAGTAGGGTTTCCGCTTTTTCGCCGTCCAAAAAAACGGGGACGCCTCGAAGATTGTTTTGAGTGTACCGTTTGAGTTCCGGTTCGGCGGACCGGAAGGGCGTTCCAAAAATGTTCTCTTCGTTTTTGGAAACGAACCCACGTTCTTCGCCGGGCAACCAGTTCCCGTAAGTGGTCGACGTGACAAGAGCGTAATTGCGGTTCTCGAAGTCAAAGAGCATGCCAATATTCCCTATTGAAAGAAAAGATATCGAGAGCCCCAAGTGGAGCGTCAGCGCAACTTGGGGGTAACGTCACCCCACGAGGTAATTTTGAATTTACGTCGCCCAAGCTGGCAACGTTATCCCCAAGTTGCGCTTCGCTTCACTTGGGGCTCCTGAGGACACGAAAAAAGGCGGGCCCGGTGAGGGGTCCGCCTTGGTGGTTTCGCTGGGAAACATCGTGCTGCGAAATCAGTTGAATTCGCTCGTGTTGATGACCGCACCGCTCTTCGATTGGCTGATGCGGACAAAGACTTCTTTGTTCATCGTGTCATTGAGCGTTTTCACACTACGGTCGGCAAAGGCGGCCACAACGACACCCGGATGGTTCGAAGACGGACGAGCTGTACGAAACCGCTCACCGGTAAATGTGACGCCATAACGCCCTTGGTTAATAAATAAGGGTGAATCAAAGGAATCGTCAGTCGCGGTTTCAAGGGGCAAATAGCCAAGCCAACTATTTTTAGTGTCATTAGACCAAGCCCGCGGGCCAGTGGCGGGAATATTCGTTGGAGCGGCGTAATTCGTATTAACCGGGTAGCAGTATGCGATGTGGTCTTCACCCAAAGCGTAATCCTCATCACCATTCAGGACGCCATTCTTAAGCCAGCGAATGTCATTGCGACCATTCAGATTTTCTGTGACCAAAACCGTAGCCGAAGTACCATCGTTCATGGAAATATACTCAATGGACACGGTTGTCGAGCAGCGAATAGGATCACTGTTACTATCAACATCTGCTCGACGCTGTAGCCTATGATCAAAAGCGACCGCATCCTCTTTGAGTGACGGCTCACAGATATTGGCAGTGGCAACAGTTTCCCAGTCATCGGTTGCAGCATTCATATAGCCACCGTTAATGACGTAGTTGATCGTGGAATCCGTGGTGCTTTCACCTGCACTTTTGCATTTGAAGGATGGAATCGGATGGTTATCAAGCTCTTCCGGACGTCTGCTTGAGAGGACGTCCCAAGCAACGTTCATTTCAATGTAGGGCAACAACAGGGCAGACCAACTTGCATAATGATTCGTCGTTGCCGCATTGGCGCCCGTTGTCGTCGTTGAGGCAATCACACTTCGAATCGGGGTAATGTGGCCACGAGTGGAATCATAGTTGATGATCGCCATGGCAACCTGACTCTGGTTGTTGACGCATGTGGCCCGACGGCCCGCTTCGCGGGCGGCGTTGACGGCCGGCAGGAGGAGGCCCGCGAGCATGCCGATGATCGAGATCACGACCAAAAGTTCCACGAGTGTGAAACCCATTTGAGTTTGCTTCTTCATTGTAATTCTCCTAAGTTCGTAAATGTTCGCCGATCTCACGATTCAGCGGCAGGTGGCTTGTTTGTGGACCCATGTCCGACACACCGACTATTTTCCTTGAAAAAGCCGGAAATTGCTAGAACTTTTTCGTAAAAATTTTGAAATAAATTTTGAAGTGTACGATTTCGGTCGGAATACCGGGCGGAAATCGCATCGTATCTTCGGCTTTTCATGGAACTTACAGGTTTTTTGCAAGTTGTGCCATTCCTTCTTCCATGCCTACCATCGGGGTGTAGCCGAAGTCCCGCTTCGCCTTCGCAATGTTCAAGTAGTGCGTTTGTCCCAATTGTGCGGACAGAAACCGCGTCATGGTCGGCTCGCCCTTAAAGCCGAAGAGCTTGTAAACCGTTTCTAAAAAGGCTCCGTAGCGCCAGGCCGTCTTGAAAGAAACCGACTTTTTCACCTTGGGGAGCCCCTTCATTTCCAGGACCTGATCAATCCACTGCCAGCAGTTGACCGGTTCGCCTTGGGATAGAAAATACGCGTTGCCGTTAACAGGACTTTCCTGACCGGTGAGAGCGTCGGCGGCCTGGATGTGTCCCAAGGCGGCATTTTCGATGAAAATAATGTCGATCATGTTCGTGCCGTCGCCGACCCGGAACAGCTTGCCGCGTTGCGCCCGATCGAACAGGCGGGGAATCAGGTGCCGATCCCGGCGGCCGATAATCAGGTGCGGACGAATGGCACAGGTAAGCAGGGTTCCCTTGCTCACGCGGGCACCGGCGGCGCCTCGGCCGATATCCAGGATCATCTTTTCGGCAATGGATTTGCTACGTGGATAATGGGCGAGCCAGACATCGGGATACGGTGCCGATTCATCCACGCCCGGCTGGGGTTTGCCGTTGAATACGACACTCGCGCTGCTGGTGTAAACGAGTTTTCGAACTCCGGCGGCGGCACAGGCGTCGACAACGTTTTCCGCCCCGACGACATTGGTTCGATAGAACGGCTCCCATTGGAGTGAAATGCTCGGCAGCGACGCGGTGTGATACACGGTTTCGATACCGTCGCAGGCACGTTTCAGGGATTCCGGATCGGTAATGTCGCCCTGTATGACGTCGACACCTTCGGGCACTTTGTGCTCCTGACGGCTCAAGACCCGAACCCGCTCACCACGCCGGGCAAGCTGCTTGATGATTTCGCCTCCCAGAAAACCGGTGCCGCCGATGACAAGATTCATGGGGAATGGAAAATTAAGAATGGAGAATTGAAAATACGGAATTGAAAACCGCGGATCAATCGTTTTAAGGCGAATTTCACCCGTTTCTTAATTGTCCCTATTCAATTTTCAATTCCCCTCGAAAAGGGTGGCTGATGGGACTCGAACCCACAACAACCGGAACCACAATCCGGTGCTCTAACCAATTGAACTACAGCCACCATGAAAGCGCCCCATTCTAGCACACGGCAAAGCGTGGTCAAGTGGGCTTGCCGGCCCGGCGGGATTGGTGTATTCTCCCACCAGCGGTTGTGCCGCGAAAACGGATATTTGGCATTCTCCTGATTCAAAACCCCATCATGAGCCTTATCGAAATTGTAATTCCCTCACGGTACCAGTCGACCCGGTTGCCGGGGAAACCGCTGGTGAAAATTGCCGGTGTGGAAATGATCCGCCGCGTGGCCGACATTGCCGATGCGGTTTGTCGGGAACAGGACGATTGCTCGTACCGTGTGGCCACGGATGACGAGCGGATTCTGGATTTCTGCCGAAAGCACGATATTCCTGCGGTAATGACTTCGCCGGATTGCCGCAGTGGAACGGAACGCTGTTTGGCTGCCGTGGAAAATATTGTCCCGGCTCCGAAATTGATTGTGAATCTCCAAGGGGACAATCCGCTGTGTCCGCCACATGTGGTTTCGGCCCTGATCGATTCCTGGCGCGGCGATTCCACGGGCGACGTGTTCACTCCCTGCGTGCATCTGAGTTGGGAGGAATATGATCGGCTGCTCGAAAGTAAGAAAGTCACGCCGTTTTCGGGCACGATGGTCCTGGTGGACCGCTACGATTATGCGCTCGCGTTTTCCAAAGTGACGATTCCGGCGATTCGGAACGTGGAAAAAGCAAAAGAGCTGTTGCCCCTGAGCCCCGTGCGGCGGCATGTGGGGCTTTACGCGTACACGCTGGACGCCCTTCGCCGGTACATGACGCTGGGACCCTCGCATTACGAACCGGGACACATCGAGGGACTTGAGCAAATGCGATTTCTCGAAAACGGGATGCGGATCAAAGTCGTGCCCGACGACTATCGAGGACGCAAGACCACCAGCGGCGTGTAAAAACCCGAGGATATCGCCCGGGTGGAAGCAAATCTCGCCGAGCAGGACAAGAGCGTCTAAGGGGGTTGATTAGACGATAAAATCGTGGGGAAGTCGAACGAGAACGCCGCCCCAGGAGAGGCCGACACCGAAGCCGACGAGCATGACCCATTGGTTCGGCTTGAGCATACCCGCATTCCAAGCATCGGCCATGGCAATCGGGATGCTACTGGAGACCGTATTGCCACGGTTGAGGATGTTGTTAAAGAATCGGCTTTCATCCAATTCGCACAAGTCGCAAAGCTTGTCGAGCATGTACTTATTGGCTTGGTGGAAGACGTAACATCCGATATCATCTCGCGTTTTGCCGTTTTTCTGGAGTAATTCCTCGACCGTGTGGGGAATTCGATCGATGGCAAAAGAAAAAATGCCGGGCCCGTGCATTTTGAGTTCATCTTTGGACCGGACGCTACCCTTTCCATCGGGCTTTTCAATCGCCGTGTCAGGCGTTTTCGGTTGCCGAAGCCCCCCGGCAGGAACGATGAGCAAGTCGGCACCACTACCATCGGTCCCAAAAACAAAGGCGCCGATAGAGGTTTCGGGCTTGGCCTGGACAGCCGAAATAAGTGTCGCGGCGGCACCATCACCGAACAGGGGACGGCTGGCGCGGTCCAGCGGGTTAATGAATTTCGTGTACGTTTCCGAGGTAACGAACAAAATATTCTTCGCCATGCCCGTCTCAACCAGACCTTTGCAGAGGGAAAGCCCGTATATATAACCACTGCAACCGAGATTGATGTCCAACGCCCCGCAAGCTTTGGGCAGTCCCAAGGCTTCATGGATCAGGCAGGCCGAGGTAGGAAGGAAATAGTCGGGCGACTGCGTGCAAAGAATCAGGAAATCGATGTCTTCCGGTTCGCAAGATC
>JBEBTM010000359.1:0-5009 GCA_040393745.1 Thermogutta terrifontis
CGCCTTTCATCACTGGGGAGAACCCGAACTCGGTTATTACGTTCAGCCCGATGAATTCCTGTACCGCCGCCATGTTCAGCTCTTGAGCATTGCCGGCGTCGACGCCTTGGCTTTCGATGTGACGAATCGGATCACGTACCCGAACCATTATCTTTCGCTGCTTGAAACATTGCAAAAAATCGACGCCGAGGGAAACCGCACGCAAAAGGTCGCCTTCCTTCTCAATTCACATCACGTCGATGCCGCCAGGGATGTTTTTGAAACGCTTTACAAGCCGTGCCGGTTCGAGCCGTTCTGGTTTCGTTGGCAAGATAAGCCGCTCATCATGGCCGACCCGGCGGGGCACGGTGGGGAAGTCGCCGATTTCTTCACCTTCCGCCGTTCCTGGGCTTGGACGAAAGGCCAGTCCTGGTTCGGCGACGGCAAAGACCGTTGGCCCTGGTTGGATCATCATCCGCAAGGTTTCGGCTGGCATGAAAACCCGGAAAAACCGGAGCAAACATCCGTTTGCACGGCGCAGCACCCGACATCGAACATCGGCAAATCGTTTTCGTCCGGAAAAGAACCGCCGCCGGAAGAACGCACGCTTCGGGAGACCGCCGAGGGGCGTTACTTCGCCGAACAATGGAGCCGAGCCTTGGAAATCGATCCTCAAATTATTTTCGTAACAGGATGGAACGAATGGATCGCCCAGCGTTTTCTCGTGACCGAAGGCGGACACGCCGAAATGATGGGCCGCCGTTTACCCGTGGGCGGTTCATTTTTCGTGGACCTGTACGACGTGGAATTCAACCGTGACATCGAACCCATGCAAGGCGGAACGGGCGATGCGTTCTATTACCAAATGGTCGCCGGAATCCGGAAATACAAAGGCGCCAGGCCCATCCCCAAGGCGGGTCCGCCGAAGACGATCACGATCGACGGCAACTTCGATGATTGGACCGACGTCACCCCGGAATACCGCGACGCCGCCTTCGATACGACGCATCGCGACGCGCCCTCCTGGGGAACGGGCCCCCGATTGGTCGACGCCGCAGGCCGTAACGATATTATTGCGACTAAAGTTTCCCGGGACGACGAGAATTTGTACTTTTACCTGGAAACCCGGGAGGACATCCTCCCCGGCGGAAATTTCACCCTCCTGGTCGATTCCGACCGTGATCCGACCACGGGATATAACGGTTACGATAAAGCGGTCGTCATCCTTTCGGTGTCTCTCGGTGGCAAGGAAGGCGAAAACGCTTCGACGGGATTCGTGGCCACCGTGGGTGAAATGGGTGAATCATACCTTCTTGGAAATGCGGTTCTTTTTTGGAATACCCTTGGCAAAGGTAATCAATTGGAACTGGGGGTCTCCAAAAAACGACTCGGTATCACGGAGGACTTCTTCGAATTCGATTTTCACTGGATCGCCGACTTTGTCAAAGTGGAAGGTGAGATGCCGAAAATTCTCGGCAAACTCGGCGAAGAGGTCGACAATAACGGCCTGGGTCACCCCGGTTTCCCTCGTCACGGCGATAGCGCCCCGGACCGGAGATTCAATTATCGGTACAAATTCCAGTGAGTCAAACATTTAATCATGCAACGTCATCGCGGTTTTACATTGTTCGAACTTCTCGTCGTCATTGTCGTGGCCCTTGCGCTGATCGGGATGCTCTTGACTTGGCTCCAGGCGTTCCGGGATCGGGCACGTCGAGACGGTTGCTCCGTTCGTTTGAAGTCGTTGGTTATTTCACTACATAATTATCATGACGTTCACAACATGCTTCCCGCAGGTGCCAACGCGTTCGGCCGGACTGGTGAACGATCCCACCGGATCAGCGCGTTTCCGTCGTTGATTCCGTATATCGAGAGCAGCCACTGGTACGATCGGTACCTCTCGGAACACGTTGGTGACGATCCTTGGGACGCCCGGCCGGGCGGCATTTGGAGTTGGGGACCCGCTTGGAATTTTCGTTGCGTGAACGATCCGAACGCCGTTACGCCGAACGGGGAAATTTTCCGGACGAGTTACCGCGTCAATCTCGGCGATTGGCCCGACCGCGCGGACCAGGTCGACATGCCGAACCCGCGCGGCGCGTTTTCCCTCCTGCGCGACGTTCATCGGTCGTTTGACGACATCATCGACGGCACGCAACACACGATCGCTTTTTCCGAAGCGGCCACCGGCGACAAGGACGGACACCTTCGGGGCGGTTTGACAATTTCCGTTCCGGGAATTCCGTCGACCGGAGAGAATCCTGAAGTCGATTTTGCACCGGAATCATGCCGGAACCTGAAAGACGAAACATCCCGACTTCCGGGCGAGACGACATTGCCGGTCATCGGGCTCCGTTGGGGCGATGCGGACGCCGTTTTTACGGGCTTTTCCACGATCCTGCCGCCGAATATGCCGAGCTGTTCTTCCGCGAAAACCGGCGACGAGATCGACCGTGAAAGTGAAACCGGGACCGATGGAACACCGAAAGCGAACATCGCGAATCTGGTTTCCGCAACAAGTTATCACCAAGGCGGCGTAAATGCCGCGATGCTCGACGGCAGCGTCCGGTTCGTGAACGAAGCGATCGATTCGGTCACGGCGGGCAAAACCCCGAAGGGTTCTTGCGTCACGTCGGGTCCGAGTCCTTACGGCGTTTGGGGCATGCTCGGCGCGATCAATGATTCGTCTCAGCAGCCGCAATCGTCGATGGCGAACGGACTGTAATAATGCTCTTCGAATTCGGCTCCCGGGAGTCGGACTGCATCAAGATCGGGATCACCGGTCGGCTCAAATTTTTCGTTGCGCATGGAAAAACGGCGGACGATTTCCGCAATGCGTTGAGCCCGGTTGAATTCATCGTCGCCGAATCGGTTCGGCGCGGCCTGTTTTTCCGCCGCTTGCCGAACCGCTTCGGTCCAATCGGAGAGTCCCGCCCGAGGTCCGGCAAGATCACCGACTTCCGCAGACCACTGGAAAACCCGGCTCCGGTCGATTCCCGTGAGCCCGGCGTCCCGGATCGATTTTTTGTCCAAATAATTTCCGACCGAGTCGATCAGTCCGAGTTCCCGGAGCGTCCGGGCCAGAAAGTATTGCATCTTGAGCCGCTGGAGATCGGACGTGATCATGGCCGCGACCGCCTCGGCCCGTTCCAGGATTCTTGAACCTGCTTCGGTCAGCCCTGCGGTGAAAGCCGCTTTGCCGAGAATCCGGTATTGCGCGGCCAACGATTCCACGCCACGCTGGTCCGCATTTTCGTCGTACTCGATTTCGTCCAGAAATTCTTCGGATTTTCCGAAGCAGGAATGAATCCGGTCTTCATCCGTGGCGTCCGGAGAGCGTGCCAAGTCCAGGAAGGCCCAACTTCGCCGCCGGGGTTGCGTGAATTTCCGGGCGATTTCCTCGGCCTCTTTCCAACGGGTCCACCGTGCCAGGGATTTCATTAAGGCGAGTTGCCCCCAGTCCTGAAAATCGGCGTCGGTTAAAAGGGCCAGGATCACCCGGGCCTGTTCTTCGAACGCTTCGCCGCCGACGGCTAACAACCGTTCCAGGAAGTCATAGACACCCCGCCGGGATTCGAACGGTTTTGACGTGAGCCGGAGAAGCTCCAGGGCCATCCGGATCCGGTCCGCACCGGGCGCATCGCCGTCCATCAGGCTCATCGCCAGCCGCCCGACCACGGGTCCCGAGGCGGGATCGGTCTCAACCATCGCCTTCAGGAGTCGGGGGAGCGGTTCGATCCCGCCCGACTCGATGCAACCGAGAGCGAGGTCACGCAGTACGCCGCGTTTTTCGGCCCGATTGGGTATTTTCGTAGCACTTTCAAAAACGTCATCCCAAAACCCCAGCCGTGCCTGTGACTTGGCCACTTCGCCCAGCAGCGCCGACCGGGCCAAGGGATTTTCCATGCCCAAAGCCGCGTCCGCCGCCGCTTTCAAGGGAGCCGAAAGTTCGTCCATGTTGGGTTTTCGTTCGTTAAACGACTCCGTCCGCTTCAATGGGAATGTCGGTGCTGGGCCGTGGTTTGTTGAGCCGTCTTTTCCGGGGCGGCTTTGGGGGCGTCCTGTTTTTCCGTCTCCGGCTCATCAGGGCCGAAGACCCGGTCGCTGTAAACAGCCAAAGCTTGGAGCGAAACGGCCAGACCTTCGAGTTGGCGGTCGTTTAGCGCTCCCGCGGCGACGTTCGTCGGAATCCGGTTGACCGTCGAAGCCAAGCCGGTTACCGCGCGGCGAACCTTCGGGCTGTCAAGTTCCTTGTCCGAGAGCGACAAGAGCAGCCAACGGAGAATGTGTCCGCTCGAATAGAGGGTTTCGTAATGATCCGCGCTGGTTCCCCGGAAGAGGAAAAACTTCGGATGCCAGAGATACTGGTCGTTCTGGACCGAAAGTACGAATTCCTGATAAGTCCGAATCTGCCGTTTGGCCAACGCCATGGCGCCGCGGATCGGCTTGCCTTCTTCCTCGTACATCTTCACGGCGGCGGTCAAACCCAGGAGCCAGTCGGTCACGTCACTGGTTCCCTGGTCGATAGAGCGGTTCAGTTCTTCGACGACCATGCGTTCGATCGTCCATTCTTCACCCATGTCGTTCTTCCATTTTTCCGAAGGATCACCGTAGAAGGACAGTCCGACCAAGGCCATCGAATGGTTCATTCCCTTTGAAATGCCGGCTTTTTCCGTGGCGATCAGGTTCTCGATCGAATAAGAGCCGCCGTCGACTTTCAGTTCGTAATCGGGCATGATGTTCGACATGGCCAAGAGCGCGAGGACCGAGGCGGGGCGGCGTTGGTAACCGGCTCCGATCCGGGCGTAAATCCGCTTGCCGTCACTGCGAAGCAAGGTCTTTCCGGAGCAGGGGTAATTCCAGCAAAGGGTCCCGATCGAATAAATGTAACTGCCGCGAGGCGTGGACTTGTCCCGAGAATTGGCCGCTTCGGGATTCGGTTGGTAAACTTTGGCGTCCGCCCCGTAAGGCAGGGCCATCAGGAGCACGTCGCCGGGTGAATTGTGCTGCGTTGTGATTGCACGCCGTAC
>JBEBTM010000360.1:0-5000 GCA_040393745.1 Thermogutta terrifontis
TGCGACGCAACAAATTCGGTTCCCGGTCGTCCACGATCAATTCGAGCAGTTTCGCGACCTGTTCTTCCGAACGACTGCGGACTGTCGAAAGGCCGAAATAGACCGCTTTGTACCGGACGTCGCGATCTTCATCCTTGAGCATCCCATTCAGCAGGGCGATCGCCATATAGGATTGCTTTTCGACGCTCCAGATCATGAAGTTGCCGACAGAGGACGCGAGTTCCCGGCGAACCTTCGGCTCCGTATCCTTCGAACAGGCCTCAAAAGCGTCCTTGAACGAATCGTCGACGATCAGCCAGACGTTGTTTTCGTCCATTTCCCGAAATGTTTCGAGACGCGATGCGGAGTTTCCGCTCAACAATCGATCTTTGAATTCGTTCAACCGGGGACCGTAGGCTTCCTTCGCTTTTCTCAGGCGTTCCTCGGCGGCTTTCTTCAGCCATGTTTGTTTGTCGTTCAGAAAAGAACGAACATTTTCCGCTTTGTTTCGAGTTTTTTCGTCGGTCGATTCGAGATAGGGATCAAGCAATTTGACGAGTGCGGCCTTGTCGACAGGAACGCTGCACCCCCATTCGATGCGACCGGTCGTGTTGTAATAATCTTC
This sequence comes from Thermogutta terrifontis, assembly GCA_040393745.1. GTDB lineage: Bacteria > Planctomycetota > Planctomycetia > Pirellulales > Thermoguttaceae > WRKP01. Next base: position 605 of record JBEBTM010000360.1, read on the forward strand.
CGTTTTCATGGCAACGTCGATCATCGCCTGGAGGACTTCCGGTGTCTTTTCGAGCGTCGTCGAAAGTCCGAAATAAATAGCGGGATAATAAATCTCCGGGTCGGATAGCCGCGACGCTTCGACCATCAATTCGATTGCTTCCGGGTTCTGCGGATTTTTGCCCCAAATATATTTGTTGCCGATCCATCGCAAGATCGGCATCTTATTCGAACGAGCCGTCAACAGGCCGAGCCGCACCGTTTCGAGGATTTCGTCGTCCGGCCGGGAATCCTTGTCTGCCGCTTGAAACAGAATGTCGAGTTTTCTGCCGTCTTCAGGGGTACTGGAGAAATAGGGCAATTCTTCTTTTGTTACGAATCGACGGATTCGTGCAAATGCCTCCGGGCAGTTCCCCATTTTTCCATGATCGTAACCGGCGTGTTCATAAAATTCGACATGTGGATGCTTCATTGCCCGCAGCGCGGCGGCCATCCATTGGTTTTCCTCGACCCGCGTCGGCCACTCGGTTTTGCGGTCGCCGAGCAGCAATTGGATCGGGGGAGCGTCTTTTGACAGATAAAACATCGGGGCTTTTTCGTCGATGATTGTCGCGTATTCCGGTTGCGAATAATTCAGGTTTTTTCGAACGTTAAAATGCGTTGAGACCTGCCCACTCAGGATGACAAGCCCGGCGATTCGTTTTGGCTCGATTTCGTACGATTTAAGCCAACGCGGGTCAATACCGACCATTCCGGCCAGATAGCCACCGGCACTGTACCCGCCGACGAATACGTTTTCCGGGTTGCCACCGTATTGTTCGATGTTGGCAAAGGTCCAGGCGATGGAGGCGGCCGCGTCTTCGATGAAGTCCGGATATTTCGCCTTCGGAAAGAGACGATAGCCGACGCCGACCAAAACGATTTGCTCTTTTTTCAACAAAGCCGGAATTTCCCTGCTTCCGCCGCTGAGTCCGCCGCCATGAAACCAGATGAGCACGGGCAAATTTTTAGCGTCTTGCGGCGAGGAAATATCGAGCAGGCATTGCGTTTTTCTGTATTCATCTGATTTCTCAAGAACCGCATCGGGATAATACGAAATGTTTCGATGCTCCCTGAGTACCGGTTCGTCGGCCTGAAGTGAAAAAGCGGACAAGAGCAGGAAAACGACAGGGAATACAAGAAAAGCAAGTATTTTTTTCATAGTTCAAATCCTCTTGTTACGCGAATGTTATTGGTTGACGGCCAGCAGTTTTAAGATATTTGTTCCTTTGTTATTTTTGTGACGAACCATTCGAACGTTGCCTGCATAACGTTCACGCCTCGCGAATCCAAAAGCGAAACTTTGACGGAAAGGAGTGTTCGACTTTTCCTTTCCAGTTTTTCGAGAATATCGACAGCGCCCGTGTCGATCAACGTTGCCGTCGAGCGGATCATTCCATGCGCCGGTTTTTTGTATTTGATTTCAACATTACGAACGACAGGAACGATAACTTCGACAGCTTCAAAGGTCTTGAGCAGGAAAACACCGCTCGACGCTTCGGCCAGTGCAAACAGGGCCGAGGCGTGAACCGTACCGATATGATTGAGATACTCCGGTCGGGCATCCAACTCCAACAAATACCGTGAATCGTCCGATGTCGTTAGGCCGACGAATTCATTGAAGGGAATTTTGAGAACATCCATTGATTCACTCCACGGGAACGCTTTTCGCCTTATTTCTTATGTCCGATGGTTTGTCCGGCGATGGCTTCCTGATCGGCGGAGAGTTTGAGTGTTTTATGCAATTCTTCCGTTTTGATGTTCGTCCGCACGGAACAGCCGAGTCCCTTCGACGCGCAGGCGAGATAGACGTTCTGTGCCGCGCAGCCGCAGGAAATATAGGCTCCGGTGCCGGTTTCCTGCGATTTGTCGGCGACGTAGATCAGGTTGACCGGCGCAGCGTAAACGTAATCCTGGTTCCCGGCGTCGTTTCGATGATCTCCTTTGGCCTTCAAGATCAGCTTGTTGGCCTTGGCGTCGTACAGATAGGCTCCTTCCTTGAGAATGACGTAAGCGGAAAGTTCCTGTTTGTTCAAGGCACTGGGAACCACCCGGCGATCCTCGCGGTTGAAACCGTAAGCGACCCAAAGCAAGTCGGAAATCGTTTGAAGGTCGAGCGGCGTTTCGGCGGGGTCTTTATAGGATTGCCGTTCGTTGATGGCATCGAACACGGGTTTGCCTCCGGACCGTTGCGGTTTGGGAAGCGTAATGTCCTGCGCGAAAACGGTCGAGGCAAAGCAAATCAGCAAGGCGGATATCAAATAGGTTTTCATTGTCGGCAATCGGTTGGTTGTGAAAATGATCGGTATCACCTGTGACGATAGGATTCAGGAAACGGTATTTTTTATTTTTCAGCGACATCGTAACAGTACAGGAACGTATCGCGCCGCAGGTAGAGCCGTTTGCCGCAAATGACCGGGTGCGCCCAAAAGTTGCCCTGACCGTCCTCCGGCAACGTGAATCGACCGACCGGATCGTATTTTTCCGGCGTCGGAATCAGCAACACGACATTCCCTTCCTTTTCGTCGTAGCAATAGACTCGACCGTCCGCATAGGCCGTGGAGCCCATCGCCATCGGTTTTGCCTCCCACATGATTTCGCCGTCCGAAAGCCGTATGCAAAGCCATGCGTTGCCCTTGTACGCCTGGGACGAACCGTAAATAGAGACCTCCAGGACGACATGTCCGCCATGGTTCGTATCGAGTTTCTTTTGCTGCCAGATTCGCTCCAGCGTCGCCTTGTCGCCGTCGACATTCACTTTCAAAAGCTGCGTTCCCGTCGTGCCCACGCCGGAAGTGACGAGCAGCTTTCCGTCCAGATAAATCGGGACATTGGCATTGATGTCATGCTTCGTTTCATGGGGAAATCGTGCGAGAAGTTTTCCGTTCGTCGCATCGACGAGCAGCACCGCCTTCTGGTCCATCATGGCAAGCATCCGCAGTCCATCCTGTTCGAAGACGTTCCCGGTCGCGTAGCCGGCTCTTTCCGTTTCCGTTTTCGGAGCTTCGCCTTCCTTGACGGATTCAAAAGTCAGAGAAGGAGTTTCCCAAACAGTATTTCCGTTCATTTTATCCATGGCGACGACCGAGGCTTTCTTGCCGCCGACGCCGACGATCACATTCTTGCCGTCGATCACCGGCGATTGGGCATAAGCCCACTGTGGCAAGGTCACTTCGTAGTCGGCAGCCAGATTTCGTGTCCAGATTCGGTTGCCGTCTTTCACGTCGAAACAGGTCAGCTCTCCTTTTGCCGCCAAGGCATAAATCCGGTCGCCATCGACGGTCGGCGTTCCCCGTTCGCCTTCGAAATGCCCCATCCAGCCTTCGCCGATCGGGGCGCTCCAGAGTTCCTTGCCGGTTTTTTCATCGAGACAGTAAATCGTCGCCTCGGCTTCTTTCGGATTGTCCTGCTTATCGACGTTACCCGTGGTGAAAATTCGACCGTCGGCAATGACGACTGAGGCATAACCGGTCGGCTTAGACGACTTGCCGAGGCCGGATGCTTTCCAAAGCAACTTCGGACCGCCTTCCGGCCAGCTTTGAAGGAGGCCGGTTTCCAGCGATTTGTTCTCGCCGTTCCCACCTCGGAACATCGGCCAATCGGCGGCACGGACGGAAGCGATTCCACAGAAAAACAAAACGGCGTACAAAAATGCTATTCGTTTCATCATCGAACTCCTTGTCATAAAAATTGAAAAACGCGATTCCTTATCGGTTATGCAGGATGCTTCACGGCTTAGTGGGCACGAATCGAAACGCCTCACCGTCGACTTCCACGATCCCGGCACTCGGAAACGGCAGATGGGAGCCGACAAAAAGCCATTTTTCCTCCGCAGCCCGCTTCATGGTTTTGCGGCGAATTTCGGCGGACAGCTTCGGATCATTGTCGGCCCGGAAATTGATGTCCGGACGCTGGAACTGGACCGCTTCGCAATGTAGCAGATCGGCGACGACGATCAGTTTTTCATCGCCGGAAGAAAGAAGAAAACCGACCTGTCCCGGCGTGTGACCCGCGAGATCGACGGCGACTATTTCCGGAAGGATAACCTTCGTTTTTTCATCCGGTATCAGGAATTCCGGTTCGCCGTACAGTTTCAGAACCTGTTCGTAAAGTTCCTTGTTTCTCGCCGACTTCCAAAAATCCAGTTCTTGTGTGGTGAGGTAAAGCCGTGCGTTCGGAAAAGTCTTTTTCCCGTCCTTGACCAGACCGCCGACATGGTCGCCGTGCGAATGCGTCAGGAGAATCGTTTTGATGTCTTCCGCTTTGATGCTGAGCGTTTGAAGTCGCTTGAACATATCGCCACCCTTGCCAGTGTCGATCAGGATCGATTCCGATACTTTTCGAACGACGAATACGTTGTAGCGTCCGGGAGCCATGCC
>JBEBTM010000361.1:0-4974 GCA_040393745.1 Thermogutta terrifontis
GGAACTCGGCTATGTTCGATTTTGCCCGTATCCAAGTCAAATCGGGTTAAAAGCACTTTTTCCCGGAACGACTCGTCCTCCGGTTGCATGCACCACTTGGCCGGATCGAGCTTTGGATGGATCGGCTGTCCACCGTATTGCAAAACCATTCCGCTGCCTCGACTTCCGACTCCGCTACGGACGGCGAACTGGATGGCGTCGAGATAAACAAGGTGGGCAAGCCCCAGTTGGGCGTTTTGGCGGCTTGAATTCTCCAGGGAAAGATAAAATCGTGTCCAAGCGTCTTTGATGGCCGGTACAAGTTCTTTTTCGTTGCGAATCATAGCACCGAATCGGGACATGCGATGCTGAAATTCTCGACGTATCCTTTGTTCATCGCAATTTGGGTTGGCCGATGAGAATGCCGCACTCTGTTCGGCGGCTAAACGGGTTGCGGATTCTACATCTAATGTCCAATAGTTATAGCGGTTGGCAATGAATTCCGCGGCTCGGAACGCCCCGACTTGGCCCGAGTTGAGTGCCGATCCGCCGGGGCGGGCCACGCCGTGGGAGCCGTTGACCTCGCCAACCGGGAAAAGATGCTTGATATTGGTCGATTCCCACCAGATCGTTCCTGCCAGGCCGCCGTTGTTGTGCTGGGCGCAAACGGCGATTTCGAGCATTTCGGTTCGCAAGTCAATGCCGTTGTTGGCATAAAGTTCGATCGCGCCGGGATTCATTTTCTCCAAACGCTCAATCGGTTCCCCGAACAACGCCCCGGATTTTTCGAGGTAATTCTTAGCCTCGCTGGAAATCGCTCCGAAATCAAGTTCTGCCGGATTCGAGCGATAATCGAGAAATACACGGCGTTTGCGCTCGACGGTCTCAATGTACACCAAAATATCGATGATCGAACTGCCGTCGATGACTTTTCGAACATCGAAGGGCCACTGGTAACCCTTAAGGAAGATTTTCGAGTAAAGATCCCCTAAATCGCCAAAGTATTCGAGGAGAAATTCTCGTTCGTCTTTACCGTTTTGGTCTGTGCTGACAAAACGGGGAATGACCTGCATATACGTCCCGGAAACATTCCAGCGGAATTTGGTCGACGCCATACCGAATTGCGATTCCGGCAGGTTTTGCGCTTCGGCACCGATTGCTAAAGCCAAGCCGATCGCGCCGGTGTGGCATTCCGGATAAACACTCGTTTCATACAAACCGCCGGGGCCGCCGACTGCAAAGACAACGTTTTCCGCGATGACCGGAACGATATCGCGATTTTCATCAATAAAAATCGCCCCGCAAACCCTGTTTTCGTCGTTTTGCTCGATTTTAAGCAGTTCAATACAGGTAACACCCTCCCATACAAGGATTTCCAGCTCTTTCACTCGGCGGATCAGGGCCCGGCACATGTCACGAGAAGTGTACGGTCCGACTGAAGTGGCCCGCTGACGGGGATCGTGGTCCGTCTTGTAGCCGACGAACTGGCCGTAGGCGTCGGTGGGGAATTTCACACCCAGATCGACCAGATGCAAAAAACATCGTGCCGACAACGCGGCTTCTACGAGGGCGATGTCTCCATGCATGGAGCCGCCGCTGAACAGCGTTTCAGCCATTTGGCGGGGAGAGTCGGTATCGTCACCGCAAAGCGAGAGTTTGTAGTAGGTTTGCTTGTCGCTGCCTGTGTTGATCGAGGTGCCTTTATCGAGTCCTTCGGTGGCGATCAGGATATCATCGACCCCTTCGGCCCGAAGCCGCACCGCCGCGCAAAGTCCCGCTGCCCCACTGCCAATAACCAGAGTATGAACTTTTTTCATTATCGCTGTCGTTTGCGGTCGCCTCTCACCAAACTAAACGTCTTCGCCCAGAAACACGGTGCGTTTTTTGAGCCGGCTCGACAGCACTGCAAAACTGGCCGAGAGCTTGACTTCTTCACAGACGACGTCCGGCGGCAGATCGAGCCTGACAGGCGTGTAATTCCAGATGCCCTGCACGCCCACTTGGAGCAACATCGACGCAACTCCTTGCGCGGCCGTGGACGGGACCGTGATAATGCCGATGCCAATCGTTTTGCCGCGGGCAACCTCGATCATGTCCTTAAGATCGTGTACGGGACAGCGATGAATCGTCTGGCCGATTTTTTCCGGGTCCACGTCAAAGGCGGCGGCGATGTTCAGTCCGTGTTCGACAAATCCTTCGTAACCAAGGATTGCGCTGCCGAGACTACCCGCCCCGACCAGAAAGGCGTCGGTTTTATTGTTCCAACCCAGGAAATCTTCGATGGCGTCGATCAGCTCGTTGACCCTGTATCCGACCTTGGGTCGGCCTGTAATTCCTGTAATAGACAGATCTTTGCGCACCTGCACACTCAATTGTCCGAATTCCTCGGCAATCCGGGTGCAGGAAACCAGCACTTCACCCCGGTTTCGTTGCTCCTTCAAAAAACGCAGGTAGACGGGGAGCCGCTGGATGCTCGGAAGCGGAAATGATTTGACCGTGTGTGTCGTCATGGCTGGAGTCATAAGACGAAGGGAGCCGAGCCGGGATGCCGGTAGAAAACTATCGATAAAGTTGTATCTATATATAATAGCTTAGCACAAAAACTTATCAAGCGATAAAACAACTGAAAACGACTTTTTCGGCAACATTCCTACGGGGGCTCGATTGTTTTCAACCTGCAAAAATGGTATATTCCAAGGTCACACTGCTTGTGTCGCCAAGTGACTCGGTTCGATGTTTCTTCCCTCCTTTCTTCCTCCAATCCCATGAAAATCTACATTTCCGGCGAATATTTTTCCAAGGAAGACGCCAAAGTGAGCGTCTTCGACCACGGCTTCCTCTACGGCGATGGCATCTTCGAGGGCATGCGAGCCTACGGTGGCAAGATTTTCCGGCTGCGTGAGCACATGGAGCGGCTTTGGGAGTCGGCCAAGAGCATCATGCTGCGAATTCCGATGAGCATGGAGGAAATGGAAGCCGCGTGTAACCAAACGCTCCAAGCGAACGGTTTGACGGACGGTTATCTCCGGCTCGTCGTGACCCGGGGTATGGGCACCTTGGGGCTTGATGCCGATCTTTGCGACAATCCGCGGGTGATCATCATCGCCGCCAAACTCTCGCTGTATCCACAGGAGTACTATGACAAAGGGCTCGAAATCGTGACGGCATCAACGGTCCGGACGAATCCGGGCATGCTGAGCCCCCAGGTGAAGTCGCTGAATTATTTGAACAATATTTTGGCAAAAATCGAGGGGCAGCTCGTCGGTTGCGTCGAAGTGCTGCTGCTCAACACGAAGGGTGAAGTGGCCGAAGCGTCGGGCGACAATATTTTCATCTGGAAGCGGGGCGTTCTGCACACGCCACCGCCCGAGGCGGGAATTCTCGAAGGCATCACCCGGCAGGTCGTGCTGGATTTGGCCAAGGAACTCGGCATGCCGACGAAGGAGGTTCCCATGACCCGGCATGACATTTACACGGCCGACGAATGTTTCCTGACCGGCAGCGCGGCGGAATTGATCCCCGTGGTGAAACTGGACGGCCGGGCCATCGGTGACGGCAAACCGGGCCCCGTGATGAAACGCCTCCTGGAACGCTTCCAGGAGGAAACGCGGAGGTAGCCACGATCCGGACGCGCCGCTTCCGGGTCGTTTACCGTTTGCCGGGGATCGTTTTTCAGGGCACGATGTGTGTTTTTACCGGGACCCACCGGAAGGCGTAAAATATGTTCATTTATTGGGACGGTTTTGAAATCGACGGCTCCGATACGGACTTCGACATCGTTCTGCCGGAGAACGTGCAGGTTTGGGAATTCGTCGCGTGTTTTTTATCCCTCCCGATTTTCAGCGATGCACAGAAACCGTCCATTTCCTGCTCGCAACGAGGAAGCCGAAAAGAGCGGAGTTTGACTCCGGCGGAACTGAAGGAAAAACTGCTTGCGGGCAACTACCCGGAAATGAACATCACGGTGCTTTGCCGCCCTATGGAGCAGCTTCCCGAAGAAATACGCGAAGCGATCTACGCTATCAGTGAGCGACGGGTTCCCCATGAAGCCGCCTACGGGAAAGTCGAAAACCCGTGTTCGACGCCCATCATTCAAACGTATTTTGGCCGGGGCGACATGACCGTGGAACTTCGGCTGCCGGAACCGGGGGCCGGGCGTGGGGTCGGCGAGGAAGATAAAATCACGGGCTACGTTTTCAACGTGGAGTTGCTTCGTTCCGCCCATCGGGAGAATCCCTGCTTCCAGATCAACGTCGGACCGGGATTCTATTACGAATATGCGATGTTCATCATCGATTCCCTACGGGATCATTTTCCCGGTATGGGGGTTTGCGGCGGTTTGGATTGCCGCGACGGTTGGACCGGGGGCTGCACCTACGCCAACTCTCTTTATTACCTCGAACGGATCCTGCTGCCTGTGGAGCACGGCGTGCGCCATACATTGAAGCGGCTGACCGAATACGATATTGTCCGATCCTGGTCTTACCGGCATCATGACAAAGGCGGTTGGAAGTATGAGTATGCCCAGGGGTTTTATCTCGCCGGATTTCCCTGGTGGGTAAAGCCTCCCAAGGATACGTCGCTCTCGTTCTCGGAGTATCTTGAGTTGGTCGACATGGCCTTCGAGCTTGACGACTCGCCGTTTTCAACGACCTGCGAAACCGCGATTCGGATCATGCTGCCGACGCCGGAGGAATACTCGCAGAATCCGGCCGCTTCAAAGGAATTGCATGCGTCGCTGCCGGATTCCGAAGACCGGAATTTTACGGGATATTTTTCGTTCACAAAAATCGACGGACGCCCCATGGTCGAATTTCGTGTCCCTTACACCATGAAAAAATATCTCCTCACGCTCCTTGAGCTCGCCGAATCCGGGGCGATCGATTTCATCAAGCCCTTGACCTGGCAAAGACGGCATGGCAACGATGGATAAAGTGAGCGCCGAGGAAAATGCGCTGCTGTTCTGGGACTTGAAACAGGCCCGAACAGCCTATG
>JBEBTM010000362.1:0-4960 GCA_040393745.1 Thermogutta terrifontis
ATAGCGTGTGCGTGGTATTCACATGCAAGCAGACACGCGTTCCCATCAAGATCAGGACCGCTTAACGCAGCAGGCCCGGACGTTTGCCGGGCCTGTTTTTGTTTGGAAGAAGTCCGTGTGACAGGGCAGGTTGCCGATCTCTTAAAAAACCGGGTGCGTAGCGCAGCGAAACTTCCGGGTGATCTACAGATGATCCCGCTTTCTATATCGTGCGTGCCTTGTTCATGTTAAAAAATGAGGTCGCAGCGATTCACATGCCAAACGTACCTGTCCGCGTGTTTGGCTCGTACGGTCATTGAACGCCGGAAAAAGTCGCCACGACATGGTCACTTCTCACGGACAATTCCGTCCAAGTCATCCGACTGGGCGACTTGGCTTTTCCGCCGGGCAATGTGTGTCAGCACAAAACCTGCGAGAAGGGACAAAGAGAACGACGTTGCCAATACCGCAACCCAGGTTCGCCAGGTGCCGGGCAGTTCCGCCTTGCTTCCCAGCAAGAATGACGGCCCAACAAAAACCACGAAAATCACGAGCACGGTTACCGTCGGCATCCAAAAAGACGGCTTTTGATGATCGAACCATTCGACATCGTCCCGCTCTTTCTTGAGAATCATCTTACGGCTCTCGCGATATTCCAGGGCTGCAAGCGACACCATGGTTCCCATCATGCCGCCGAAAAAGAAAAGGGGCCAAGTGATTCCCGGCGTAATGTCGCTCGGTACTTCCAGCAGGAGCAAAAAGGAGTGCGTCCACTTCGAAAGCAGGTTGAAACAAAAAAAGGAGGTAATAAAAAGAAAGAAGGCAAAATAAGCGCAGAACATATCCGAGAAAGGTACCGGCGATTCTTCACGTTGCCGATTCCGTTCGACGCCCAATTGGTAAAAAACATCCTCCCATTCCTGCCGGGTTTTCGCGTTTTGACCAACAGCGATGATGACCGGAACGGTAGCGTAGCGCCAGTAATCGTTTCTTCGGGAAGTGTATCGCCAAAAACCGTAGGAGCCCGGCAGGTTCACTTCATTCGGAGGCGGGAGTTCGATCATCAAGAAAGATTCCAGCCCCAGCGGACCGACATCGCCGCCATCGAACATGACCCAGCTTCGGTTTCCATAAAACCATTGACATTCGGTCAGCTTGGCGACGTATTCGGCACGGGCATTCTGCTTGCCGCGCAAAAAAACCGAAATGCACTCGCCGTCGAAAACGATCCGGCCGCCGTTTTTTCGAAAATAGGCGAGCTGCGTTCCGGCGAAGATCAAACAGAACGGGGCCAATCCCAAGGCCGCGAATGTGTAACCGATCAGGAGACCGGCAAAACTCCCCCAAAACAGGGGCAGCACCAACATCGACGACAGGATCAGGGCCCCGATTTCCAAGGTCAGAAACATCGACCAGTACGTCACCGGGGTCCGCGGAAAGAGCGGCTCCTCGATGGCGTACATGTCGTTGTCGTCGGCGTGTTCCATCATGCGCTGATCCTTTTCACGGCCACGCAATGCTACATGGGCGTACCGGTGAAGAACTTATCGAGCAGTTGGCTGTGTTCGGCTTCGGAATAACCGCCGGATTCGATCGTGACCCAGCCGGTGTACGGAATGTTCGCGAGAGCCTTTCGGACGGAGATCCAGTCGATTGAGCCTTGACTGATCGGAATGAACTTGCCTGGCCCGCCGCCGCGTTTGCCTTTGACTTCGTCGAGTTTGAAATCCTTGATGTGCAACTTAAAAATACAGCTTCCCAGGGCACTGAGCCATTCCTCACACCGGGAATATTTTGTGTGATTGCCCAGGTCGAAATAACAACCGACCCAGGGGCTGTCGAAATATTTACAGAAGGCCGCAAACAATTCCGGCGTGTTCCACATGTTGTTCCAGACGTTCTCGATGCCGATGCGTACGCCCTCTTTCGCGGCCACGGGGATAAGTTGCTCGATCGCCTTGATGGATGCCTCGGTCGCTTTGTTGTGATTTTCAATATATGCCGCATAGGGAACATTGTCGCCGGGAACGACCGATTTGATCATCAGGGTTTTCGGATCGAAATCGATTTCGAAGTCCCAGGGTTCGGGCGTTTTCTGGCCCGGCAACTGGCAGGGCACCCAAAGAATTCCGTCGGCCCCGTACGCCGAGGCGGTTTTGACGGAATCCACATCGGCGTCAACCGATTCGGGCTTCTGAAGATTTGTCCAAGCCCGCATGACGGAATGGACTCGCATCCCATGCTTTTCCGCGATTTGCCGGCTCTTGCGAGCTTCGACGAGAGAGGCGTTCCAATTTTGGACTTCCATACCCTCATAACCTGCGGCAGCCCACTTTTCGCAAATTTCGTCGGTCGGTACGTTCGTGATCAGAGCCTTGTAAAGAACCGGCGGATAAACCGAAGCCGAAGCGGCGACCGTTTCAGCGGCGGCCTCTTGAGCCTGCAGAGAAGGCGTGGAAATCAAACCGGTTGCGGCAACGGCTGCGGCGGCGCCCAGAAATTGTCGACGGGAAACATTTGTCATGGAATTACCTTGTTGTATAGGATGGATTTGAAGTCGATTGTGATGATTTCGCAATAAAGCGGACGAGTGGAAAGCTACAAATAATCGGCGAACAATTCCCGGGCGGGACGGGGTAAAACGAGTTCGGAAACGAGCAGTCCGCGCTGTCTCACGGCATCGGCGGCAGCGTCTACGGCGGCGGTAACGTCGGACACGCTTCCCGTCATGAGGAGCAAACCCTTGCCGCCCAAGGCCATGGCGATATGCAACCGGAACAACGTGACCCGGGCCGCCTTACCGGCAACATCAGCGGCGACCAAAGCGCTGACCCCGCTGAATGTTTCGATCACGCCGAGAGCATCCACCGTTTCCGAATCTAAGACAACGGATTGCCCCAGAGCCGGGAAGATGCCATCGTAAGCGTTGGCCACGGTCAAGTGGTCGATCACGGCATCGGCACCAACGGCCAAACCGACTTCGGCGGCCGCCTCGACATCGCTGACGCTACCGCCAAAGATGATCAGGTATTTTCCGCTGCAAATCGTTCTCGCTGCCAGTATTTCAACGGACGCCGCCTTGAGTATGGCGTCCTCGACTTTGTAGCCGATTCCGATACTGGACAATTCGAGGGCACCGACGGATTTTCCCATAATGGCGGTAGCGACGATCCACGATCGACGGTAATAGAAAAGGGTGAATGACCTTTTATTCCATGAGTTCCCGGGCCGTGCGAGCATCCGTGACCAAGTGGGTCCAGAGCCGGAGCTTTTCGTTGGCCACCAAAGGCTTGAGCGCCTGCTTTTTCGTTTCGCCGCACTCGCCACAGGGTCCGGCTACGAGGACAACGTATTTGCCGTTGGGTTCGGTTGCCATTTTAACAAGCTCGTCCAGCTCGAAAAGTGTCACAGCCCGCACGGGACAGACATTCGGCAAAGGACCGTCGACAGAATAGGGCCGGAACTGAACGTCGCCGACCCAACCGGCATCACGCATATTTTTGAGTAAATCCGGCTCCATGAGCCCTTGGTCGACGAGATGCGTTAAATACTGGACAAGAAGTCCGTGTTCGTGATCCGCCGCGGCCAGTGACGTTACGACAATATCGATGTCATCCTTCTGATCGAAGCAAAACCGGACACCGGGATTCTGTTTCAGGCTTTCGTAATCGTCATTATTGACCACCGTGGCCGAAAAGAGGGCGACGAACTTGATACTTGTGAGCGACGGATCGAAATAGGTGAAATAGGTGGACGGCGCCTTGTGCGGCTCGTTGGGCAGGAATCCTCCCGTTGAAATGGCATGGAGAACCAACTGCGGAACATCTTCGCCCGCATGGATTTTCTGCGCAAGCCGCTTGGCAACGAGCATCGCGGCGTAACCGGCTCCCATTCCTAAGTGAACGGCTTGTTTGTCCGGTTCATTGGGATATTTTTCCTTTTTCTCCTGCCAGACGCGGTCGATCAAGCCGACGATCTGGTCCGCCGCCGTGGCTGTGACATGTTGGGCAGCCGAATCGCCACGGACATTGACGACCGTGATTTCACCGGGGTGCTCTTCCAGGGAAAAATACCCGACAAGCTGCTCTTTGAGTTGCTGCTCGGTAGGCGGCTGGAGGAGGAGATAACCGCGCTGACAGGCTTCCCAAAAGAGCGGATAGATTTTTTCCCGTGTAATATCGGGCCGGTTTTTTTCCTTTTGAATCCATTCAGCCACAGCGGCGGCGGCTCCGCGCTGGCGTTCGCCTCCATCGGCATTTTGCGACGATTTGCCGAGCTGGTAAAAATAACGGTCGCAGACGGCAAAGATCAGTTCATCCGATTCGTGCGAAGCGTGCCACCGCGTCGCCTTGGCTTTCTTCTTGGCCATTTTCGATAACTTCTTTTATAATCGTGAGTAAAAACCGACGACAGACGAATCGGAGCGAGCGTTTTTCAACCAAATGCCCCAGAAAATACCACCGTCGAAAACTGTGGGAACGACCTTTCGTCGTGATTATAGCAAATGAAATAGGTAAAAGAAATACTTTTCCGCGAATTGTTGCGGAATTATTGAAATTGTTGCGAAGTGGCCAAGATACCGCAACACCGTTTTTCACCACGAAAATACTTTAACCGGCTTTTGGTGCCTTCGTGAAGGGGCCTTAGAAAACGAACCGATAATCATGTCCTGCGGAACATTTTGTCGATTTCTTCCCGGGTAAAAACCAGTATCGACGGCCGACCGTGCGGGCAATGGTGGGCGTTAATCTCCTTTTCGGCGAGATCCACGAGTCGAGCCATAGAGTCGGCCCGAAGTTTGTCGCCGGCCTTGACCGCCGCTTTGCAGGCCATGCTGTGTAACATTTCCTCAAGGAGCCCTGCCGAATCGAGTTTTTTCCCACCTTCGAGAATCGGCTCAATCAGCGAAATCAGAATTTCCGATGGCGGCGTTTTCGACAGAATAGCCGGAAATGCGGAAATGAGCACGGTATCACCGCCA
>JBEBTM010000363.1:0-4959 GCA_040393745.1 Thermogutta terrifontis
CGGACAGGTCTTTGTCGACCTGGGATACATTGACGAAGAACAACTCGAACTGCTCCTGGAGGAACACCTCCAGCGGCACGGGGAGATGATCGGACAAACGGCCATGTCGATGGGATTTCTCAACGACGAACAACTCGCCATGGCCCTGGCCGAACAGCTCGGACTCCAGGTCATCGGGCTCACCGACCTGACCATTCCGCCGGAAGTCCTGTCTCACCTGACCGAGCCGATGGCCCAGATTTACAAGGTCGTCCCCGTTAGTTTCCGGAACGATATTTTGACGGTCGCGATGTGCGAGCCGCAGAATATCATGGTCCTGGACGAACTGAGGAACTTCCTCGGCTACGAAATCCGGTCCGTCGTGACCACGGAAAAAGACATCCAAACCGCCCTGGATCGCTATTACGCCTCCGATGTGGAAAGCGTCGAGTCCCTGATCCAGGACATGGAAAACGACAAGGCCCTCAAGGAAGCCGCGAAGGCGCTCGATGCCGGTTCGGTCGACCTGGCCAGCATCGAGGCGCTCAGCGAATCCGCTCCCGTACGAAATTTGCTCAACCTGGTTTTCCTGCTCGGTATCAAGGACCACGCGAGCGACTTGCACTTCGAACCGTTCGAAGACGAATTCAAGATACGCATCAAAGCCGATGGGACCCTGTACGAAATGGTCCCGCCCCCCCGCCACCTCGCTTCGGCCATCACGACCCGGATCAAGGTCATGGCCAACCTCGACATCGCCGAACGCCGGCTCCCCCAGGACGGTCGTATCCGCCTCACCGTCGGCGGGCACCCCATCGACCTGCGTGTGAGCGTGTTGCCCACCTTGTTCGGCGAAAGCGTGGTGTGCCGAATCCTCGATAAATCCGTGGTCATGCTCGACCTGAACAAAGTCGGCATGGACGAAATGCTGCTCCGCGACTTCCGCAAAGCCATTGAGCGGCCCAACGGTATCGTCCTGGTGACGGGCCCCACCGGTTCCGGGAAAACGACCACGCTGTACGCCGCATTGTCCGAGCTGAACGCCGTGACCGACAAGCTCATGACAACCGAGGATCCCGTGGAATACGACATTGACGGTATCGTCCAAATGCCCATCGACGCGGATATCGGTAATACGTTCGCCCAGTGTTTGCGTTCGATTTTGCGGCAGGACCCGGACATCATCCTGGTCGGTGAAATCCGGGACCGTGAAACGGCCGAAATCGCCGTCCAGGCCTCGCTGACCGGGCACTTGGTGTTCAGCACCTTGCACACGAACGACGCGCCCAGCACGATTACCCGCATGAAAGACATGGGCATCCCGTCCTTCCTGATCACGGCCACGGTCGAAGCGATCCTGGCCCAGCGGCTTGTCCGAACCGTCTGCCAAGATTGCTGGGAACAGTTCACGCCCACACCGGAGCAGCTTTACGAACTGGGGTTGTCCCCCAACGATATCCAAGGCAAATTTTTCTATCGGGGCCGAGGTTGTGTAACCTGTAACAATACGGGCTACAAAGGCCGAACCGCGATTCATGAATTCATGCTCATCAACGACGAAATACGGAACCTGATCAACATTGGAGCGTCCGCCGCGGAACTCCGTGACGCCGCCTCGCGCAACGGCATGGTCACCCTGCGCGAAGCCGGCCTGAATAAAATTTACAACGGCCTCACTTCGATTGACGAAGTCGTCCGTGAAACCGTGGTCGACTAGTGAATAGTTTATAGTGAATAGTGAGTAACGGAGGAAACGGGATATGGGAGAATCCGTTTTACGGGAGAAAAGCTATTCCTTTGCTGTTCGCATTGTCAAACTTTCGAAGTATTTGGAAACGAAAAAAAATGAACACACCTTGAGAAAACAGGTTTTGCGAAGCGGAACCGCTGTCGGGGCTTTGATTCACGAAGCCCGATATGCGGAAAGCCCGCCGGATTTCATTCACAAATTGAGTATTTCACTCAAAGAAGCACACGAAACGTTTTATTGGCTTTCCTTGTTAAAAGACACCGATTATATAACCGTAAAAATGTTCGACAGCATCGTCGGCGAATGTGAAGAACTGATCAAAATGCTGACAGCCTCCATAAAAACGGTCAAAGCGAAATAATTCCATTCTTCACTATTCACTATACACTATTAACTACCCACTACTGCCATGCCTCAGTTCAAATTCGAAGCGATCGACCCCAAGGGTCAGGAAATCAAGGACATCATCGAGGCCGCGACCGAGGACGAGGCCCAGGCGACCATACGTCAGATGGGCTACCATGTGACGAAAATCGCCCTGTACAAGGAACGCAAAGCCCAGGCCGGTAAAAAAGGCGGCGATGGCAAAACGTTTTCTTTCGGCCGGGTCAAGTCGAAGCAGCTTTCCGTGTTCACCCGGCAATTGTCGATTCTCCAGGATGCGGGTTTACCGATTCTCCGGAGCCTGAACATCCTCATGAATCAGGCCAAGCCGGGCGCGCTGCGGAACTCGCTGATCGACGTGACCAACGAAATCGAGAGCGGCTCCAGTTTGTCCGAAGCCATGGCCAAGGCGCCCAAGGCGTTCGACCGGCTTTACGTCAATATGATCAAAGCCGGTGAGGCGGGCGGTGCCTTGGAAGTCATTCTCCGCCGCCTGTCCGAATTCTTGGAAGCGTCGGAGCAACTCAAAAACCGGATCAAATCGGCCATGACGTATCCGGTGTGTATCGTCCTGTTCGCAACGGGGATATTGATCTTTATCTTGTACGCCATCGTGCCGAAATTCAAGGCGATCTTCGACGATTTCGACGAAACGTTGCCCACGATGACGATGGTCCTGATCACGGCCTCGGAATACGTTCTGCGGTTCTGGTTCCTGATCCCGTTGTTCCCGTTCTCAATCTGGCTTATGGTCAAGATCACGACGAGTTTCGAGTTCGGCAGGTTCGGTTTCCACTTGTTTTTACTCAAGTTGCCCGTGTTCGGTACGTTGGTCGAAAAATCGACCGTGGCCCGAAGCACGCGGACTCTGGGTACCTTGGTCACTTCCGGTGTGCCGATTCTCGAATCCTTGCACATCACGAAGGAAGCGAGTAACAACGCCGTATTCGAGCGGATGTACCAGAAAATTTTGGAGGCGATTCGTGACGGCGATACGATCGCCAACCCGATGAAGGTATATTCGAAACCGCCGTTCCATGTGGGCACGCTGCTGTACTTCACGTTCTTCCTGCCGCTTTTCGGAGCCTTGGTGTACCTGATGAAACTCAAGGGCCGGATCATGGACGACATGGTCGTGAACATGGTCGACGTGGGCGAGGAAACGGGCGAATTGGACACGATGCTTTACAAAGTCGCGGACACTTACGACGAAGAAGTGCGAGCCGCGACGGACGCCTTGATGAGCATGCTCGAACCGCTGCTGGTCATTTTCCTCGGCGGCATCGTGGGCTTCATCGTCATCGCCTTGTTCATGCCGCTGATTAAACTGATCACCTCGTTGTCGAAATAACGCATTGCATTGAGCCGGGGGCGTTAAGCCCCCGGAATTTCCCGCCTTCAAAAGAATCCTTTCGGAACGCACCATCCAACCGTTTTTATGGGAGATCATATCATGAATAAAAGAAAAGGTTTTACGCTGGTCGAGCTCCTGGTCGTCGTGGCGATCATTGCCATTTTGGCGACTCTGACTGCCGTGGGAGCGACCGCCGCGATCCGCTCCGCAAGAGATGCGACCATTGCTATGAACATGACAAACGTCATCATGGCCTTGGAGGCATACCGTGCCGAACATGGCGAATATCCGCCGGACATGACCAATTCCGCCGATGTGGTCCGCCATATCCGCAAACGCTGGCCGCGATTTGTTTTCGATACGGGCAAAATCGACGACATTGTCAGAGACGCCTATATCGGAACAACGGGGGACGCTGCGATTGATTTCAATGACAACAACGCCCGGCGTCTCGGATCGCTCGTCCTTTGGCTTGGCGGCTTTCCTGATTCCGATGGAACCTTCCGTGGATTCTCCGGCGATCCGGAAGCTCCCTTCGGTCGGGATTCCGGCAACAACAACAGTAGCACGAACATCAATAACGGTACGAATTCCTTGACTGCGGCGAATATCAAAATCGATTCTTACGCAGCGAATAATACGCTCATGGAAATGACCGGGGGAAAGAATGTCCTTTTGGTCGAATACGCCACGGGAAAAAAAGTCCCGTGCCTCACTTACAAAACCGGCTCCGCAACGTATCCGTTCGTTTATTTCAAAGGAACTTCGGAAGGCGGCAACGCGGCGTATTTTGTGGAAAATGACACCACAAAGCCCGTGAAAGCGATCGACTTCACGGGATTCACCGACTCCGATTGGCAAAACCTGGGTTACGCCTATCCCTACGCGGAAAAAAGCGATAATACCTCTGCCGCGAATATCACGGCCATTCGCTGGTATGAACCGAAAAAGTTCCAGATTCTTCATCCGGGGCAGGACGGCAACTTCGGGGGGGATGATTTCCGATCCCTCGACGATTCCTCGGCCAAATTTGTCAAACAGGCCGATTTCGACAATATCACAAACGCCTCCGGCAACAAGAGAATCCAGTCCATCATGCCGTAGTGCGGCGACCATTGAAATGCATTCGATCCCACCTTTATCACCGAGGCCATCGATATGCGATACCAAGCCTTACCCACACCCTTCCGTCGGGCGTTCACGTTGGTCGAACTGCTCACGGTCGTCATTATCATCGCGATTTTGGCGACAATTTCCCTGACGGTCATGAACGGCGCGATGCAAGCCGCCCGGGAAGCCAAGACCCGGGCCACGATCCAACGCATCGACACCGCCATTTTGGACATCTTCGAAAGCTATGAAGAACGATACAACGACATCGCCGCGATTCCCCTGCCCGACGCTCAGGTTCAGGCGGCATTCGGACTTGCAAGCACGACCGATGTCACCGAAGGTCACCGGGTTGCCATTCGCCTCCACATGATCCGGGATC
>JBEBTM010000364.1:0-4933 GCA_040393745.1 Thermogutta terrifontis
ATCAATAGAATCAAAGAATCTGCCCCTCTTCAATCCGTTTCTCGCTGATAAACCATGTCAAATCAAGCAATTCTGCCACATAAAGATCCAGAACAGCAGCAGTCCAAGAAAGCAAAGAGGATAATCGGCCTTCTCCCCATGTCGATATTATTCCTTTGCGGAGTTGCCATGATTGCAACGTTTTTTTTACCGCCGGAATCGCCCTTCGCCATCTCTCGTTCGTTCTGGTACGCCGATTTCCGGTTCTGGCCGGATTGGACACGATCCGTCTGCCACCTCGTGTTGGTCTGGGGAATCGTTTCCCTGGTGATCGCCATTTTTCTGCCGAAAAACAAGGCGCGATTGTTTTTGATACGAAGATCGTTTGTTCAAACGGTGATTTCCCTTTTCTTTGTCTTTTGCATTTGGATGGTTTGGTATATCCAAGCGACCTTACCGCTTGCCACACTTTTTGCTCCGATTTTGTCTCCCATATCGGATTACGTTTACGGCTATTTTACCGCCCCGCTTGCCGATTACTATACGACCGGCGAAGGACGTTCGCCCATGTCCCGGCCGTTTGTTGGCGTTGTCCTGTTTTCCGTTATTTTCGTCGCTTGGCGGGCATGGTATCACGCCGGGCGATGGAGAAAATTCCGTGCGTCACTTCTTCTGATCTGCATATTGCCCATCATGCTCGGGGCTGATGAATCGGCTCCGGCCGTTCCGCAAAAGGTGGAAACGTCCGTCGGTATTTATGATGTTCAGTCGAAGGACGATCTGCTAAACTTTACTGTCGAAGAAATCCGCGAACTGGTCCGAATTGAAGATGACCGCATTCGTGGTGCCGGAAAGCCGCCGCACCCGGTCCTTGTTTATTGCTTCGAGGAGCGGTCATTTCGATACACCGGTGGCAAATACGAGGATGCGGAGGTCAAATATCGCCTTCGCGTTCCACAAAAAATCGTCCCTGGAAAAAAGTATCCCCTGGCGATCCACCTGCATGGCGTCGGCGAAGCTGGTGACGACAACACTTTTTCGCTGGCCCACTTACACTCGCTCTTGCCTATCCTGCTCGGTCCGGAACAGCTTGATTTTTACCTGTTGGTTCTCCAGTGTCCCAAAAGCAACAACCGCTGGACTTTCAATGAAGAAAAGGATGGGAACCTTGATATCCTGCTTGACTTGATGAGCCGCGTTCTGCAAGAGAATCCTATCGATGACCGACATTTGAGCGTGTTTGGTTTGAGTAGCGGTGGCGCTGGCGTGTGGGAACTGATTACGGCATATCCCGATAAATTCGCTGCCGCCGTCCCCACCTCCAGCGGAGCGCCACGGGAATACAATAAACTGCAATTATTCGCCCAAACTCCGGTCTGGGCATTTCGCAACAAAAACGATGGTGGTGCTTCCGTTGAGCTAAATCGCCAAGCCACGCAAATTGTCAACAACTCCGGCGGCTACATGAAGCTGACCCATCTCGACCAAGGCGGTCATGCCGCCTGGCGACCGGCGATGGACGAGTACAATTGCTTCGCTTGGATGATTGCCCAGAAACGTGGCGGCTGGTTCAATCCGCCACCAGAACGCAAAGTCTATCATGGCCGGTCGCTTTCCGAGAGTTTTTACGCCTTTTTCCTGCCGCTCATTTTGGCCGGGGGCTTGTTCATGTTCCAGCGGACGGCCCTTTGCGAGCGGCTTCACGAACGGATCGCCGACCGCCTCTATCGTCGGGACGAGGATGAAGAAGATGAGGACGATGACGAGGAGGAGGACGAAGGGGACGAGTCAACAGGCGACGGCTTCCCCGTCTTGACCGACATTACCGGCACGAAAAAGATCAAGGCCAAAGTGTTGGGATTCCAAGGCGATGCCGTTCGGCTCCAGTTTCCGGATGGCAAAATTGCCCCGGTTGCGATCAAGCATTTTTCCAAAACAGACCAGGAATTGTTACGGAAAATGAAGCCCGAACTGCCGCTTCCCGAAGGTTTCCGCAAGTGGGCCAACGCTGCCGGAACGCAGTCGTTCATTGCCAAATTCGTCGGATTTCAAGGGAATGCCAAGGTTCTTCTCCAGTCGCAAGCCGGGAAAACCATGCCCGTTCCGATCAATCAATTGGGCCTGGCTGAGCAAGATTTCTTGGCTCAGGAACGTCAGCGGACGGCTCCTTCGCTCGACGACTTTCGCACATGGTCCGATATTTTCGGTACGAATACATTCACGGCAAAACTCCTGGAAGTCGACGGCGACCAGGTTCGCTTGGAAACTCAGGACGGTCAGGAGATTACAATGCCCATCGACGAACTGGCCGTTGAAGATCAAATCTTGCTGACTCAGCATACCGACGGGGCTAATTGACTTCCTCCACAACCGGTTTTGCGTCCGCGATGTTGCCCAATGCTCCCCACACGCCGAAGGGCGATGGTCCTTTCTTGACGCATTTTTTTCCGGAGTAATCGCCGCCGCAATTGATGTCGTTGGAAATAAACCGCACCTGGCCGTCCAGCATCAAAGCATTGACACAGGTGACATGATAACTCGTCGGAGGAGCAAGTAGTGGCGACTGGTCGTTTCCTCGCGTCGCGCAGCTCGGTCCGTTGGGCGGCATGATCGTATTGGTCGCCGTGAAAAAATGCTGGCCGTCGGCCCATCGACCGCCGGTCCATGAGCGATTGATCCGAATTATATTTTCATCGCCCACGAAGTAGCCGTCCTCCGCCGTTTTCCAACACAGGCCAACATCCTGCCTTTCAAGGTTTTCGCCGACCGCTTCACCAAGATCAAGGCGAACGGCTCCCTTGACGCTGATCCGCTCCGGCAATTCTTCGATGGTTTTGCCGACAACGCCGCGAATTTCCGGCGAATAAATTTGGTGGTCACGCTCGGGACAAACGCAGCGTTCGCTCATGGCCAGCGTATTCGACAGGCCATCGACGACTGCTTCATAATCGATCCAATTGCCTGGAATAAAGGCTCCTCGGCTGAACTTTTCGTTTTGGCCGGTAATCCAGTCGCCGTGTGAAAAGACGTAATTATTGTAACCAAGCATGAACGGAACCCGGTCGAATCCGTGCGGATCGGTCGGACACAAAAATTCCGAGATCATCGTGCAGTAGGGACCGGGAGCCTGCTTTTCATCGTCGTCCAGAACGGGCCTGCCATCGGCGGCGACTTTTTCCAACCTCCACGCCTTTTGCCACTTCGCTTCGGCGATCTCGTTGAAAACGGCTTCATGTCCGAGATGCGGCAGGAGCAGGGTTAAGCCGGAAATCCGGTCTTCGCCACCGGGACCGAACTTATGGCCGGGCAGTACGTTGTGCGTATCGTGATATTGCTGCAAGGCCACGCCGAGTCGCTTCAACTGATTCGCGCAAGCCGTTCGTCTTGCCGCCTCGCGAGATGGTTGGACGGAAGGAAAAACGAGTCCGGCAATCAGGGCGGCGATCACGAGAACACCGATGAGGTCGATGAGGGTGAAACCATTTTTTCGCATGTGATACTCCGGGATGGAATTTCTGCTCCCATTATCGTAAATTGACGCCGTGTTGTAAAGAGGCCGAAACCATTGCGACGACGCCCCACCCGGTGGCGGTCAAACTCTTTCTCCCGAGTCGAATGAGCCGGTCTCTCATCCCGCCGAAGCGGAATTCGATGCCGGGCGGGAATCTGCATTTTACCCCGATTGCCTCGTTTTCGTGCCGTTGAAGGCGGTTGGAAACGGCCGACCTTTGGGTGACATTTTCCGTCAGTGCAATTGTCATATTCAATATATTCATCTGCTGTCCGGTCAAAATTCAAAGGCGCACTTGGGGATGACTTTTTATAAAAACCGGCTAAAATGGGGTTTATGGCAAAACACGATACTCCTTACAATCCCGGCACGACATCCGTTTCGCTGCTCGAACGCCTGAAATCGCAGGACGAGGCGGCGTGGGAGCGCTTCGTTGTCGTCTATGGGCCTCTGGTCATGCACTGGATTCGGCGGCGGCTCCGGGAACTTGATCTCGATGGGGATCATCGGCATGACATCAGCCAAAACGTGTTCGCGACCGTTCACCGGTACATCGGCGATTTCGGGCGGCAGCGAAAAGCATCCTTCCGGAAATGGTTGCGGCAGTTGACCGATTCGCGGACGGTCGATTATCTTCGCTCAAAGCCGCAAATCGAACGGACATTTACTGAAACGGAATTGGACGCTCTGCATCGAAGGGCCGAGAATCTGGACGACTCCGAAGCGGATCATGAGGAAGAACAAAGCATTCTATTCCAGGCGATCATCGCTTCGATAAAAAAGGATCGTGAGCCGAACACCGTCAGGATCATGGAAGAAACGATGATCGGTAACCGGTCCGATGCCGAAGTCGCCGCCGAACTCGGCATGACCGCCAATGCCGTCAAGCAAGCGCGGGCACGAATCAAAAAAAGTATTCGTGACGAATTCGGCGACATGCTGAGCGAGGGATAGATGTCATGGAAACGACCGCTCTTTGTCCGACTCTCGAAACGCTCCGGCTCTACCTGGCCGGGAAGCTGGATGATGTTCGGATGGAAGAGATCGGCCAACATCTTGAGGCTTGTCAAACGTGTAGCGACTTGGCCGACCAAATCGAACGCGAGCAGCCCGATACGGTTGCCAGGCGGCTGAAAGGACTCGATTCGCTCAGCCAATCACTTCGCGTCGACAATATCGGCGCGATAAAAGATGCGGCTCCGCTTGAAGACGACACGATCGACATGCCGGAGATGATCGGCTCTTACAATATCGTGCGCATTCTCGGTCACGGCGGCATGGGCGTCGTCTACGAAGTCGAGCATCCGCTCCTGAAGCGGCACGACGCCGTCAAGCTCGTCAAACCGAAACATCGTTTCCGGCCGGAAATGCAGGAGCGATTTCGGCGTGAGATGGAGGCTGTGAGCCGACTTGAGCATACGAACATCGTCCGGGCTTACAGTG
>JBEBTM010000365.1:0-4921 GCA_040393745.1 Thermogutta terrifontis
TGGCGATGCCCAAGATGATTCCGACGACCTGCAAGAGCAGCACAACGGTCAATGCCGTGAGTACGAGCAAAAGCTGGAAGTAAAAATTCGTGGGGACGCCGCGCAGTCTCGCAAACTCTTCATCGAAGCAGACCGCCTCGAAACGTTTGAAAAACAGCAGTATAACGAGCATGACAATGCCGCTGAGCACGGCGAAGGGGATCAAATCGGCGCCGACGACGGTCAGGATGTTCGAGAGCAGGAAATTGCCGATGTTCGTACTGCCGGGCGTCATTTCGATGAGCAGGAGCCCCAGGGCCATTCCGACGGCCCAGATGATTCCGATGATCGTGTCCTCGCGTTCCTTGGCTTTGACGCGGACCCAGCCGATGAGTAATGCCGAGAGGACGGCGACGAGCAGGGAGACGTTCATGGGCCTGAAAAGGAACCCCAGGGCGGTCGCACCCAGTAAATGCTGCAAATACAAACCGATGCCGATGCCGCCGAAGGCGCTGTGGGCGATCGCGCCGGCCAGGTAACCGATGCGGCGAACGACGATAAAGGTCCCGATGAGCCCGAACGGAATCGCGGCAATCGCTCCGGCAAGATAAGCGTTGCGCATAAAAGGCGAGAAGGCGATATCCCAGAAGGGCAGGTCCATGAGCGAGGTTGGCGTCTAATGATGGTCGTGTATGACGATTCTCCGATCGTGGCCTCCGTAGAGGTCGAGGATGGTTTTGCCGTCCATTTCGGCCGTGGAATGGACGCAGACGGTTCGATTCACGCAAACGACGTTTTTGACGCACCGGGAAACGAAGCCGATGTCGTGTGAAACCATGACGATGGTCATCCGACGATTCAGATCGGTCAGGATGTCGGCCAGGATTTTTTCGGACGGCGCGTCGATGTTGTTCGTCGGCTCGTCCAGGAGCAGGATATCCGGCTCGCAGCAGAGGGCCCGGGCAATGAGGACACGCTGTCTTTGCCCACCTGAAAGCGTCCGGAAAGGCGCGTCGGCGTACTCATCAAGCTGGAGCGTAACCAAGGCGTCCTTGGCCGCGCGGCGGTCCTTGCTGTCGTACCAAAGGAAACGGGGCGACCGGCCGGTACGGATACGGCCCATGAGAACGACGTCGAGCACGGACAACGGAAAAGCGAAATCGACCGTTAAAAACTGGGGGGTGTAACCGACCCGGGAGCAGTTGGCCCGGGGCGGTTCACCGAAGAGCCGGACGGTCCCCCGGTTCGGCTTGAGCAAGCCGAGCATGAGTTTGAGCAACGTGGTTTTACCGCCGCCGTTGGGCCCGATAATCGAAACGAAATCACCGCGTGCAATGGAAAAACTCGCATCGTCCAAAACGACGGGGCCGTCGTAGGAGAAAGTGACGTCGTCGAATTGTACGGCGGGAGTAAGCACGGGAGCGAGAGAGTTTTGAGGACAAGGACGGCGTGGAGGCGTGTGAGGAAACGAGACTTCATTCTCCATGCCCTCCAGATTCTAACACGCCTTCGGTGCGAGTCCAAGACGAAGCGGGGAAATTTTCATTTTTCAATTCGCGCCGTTCCCGGGGCTACGCAGAGCTACATCTCCGGCTCATCGTCTCACCAAATTACGACGGGGGCTCGCAATTTTTCGGAGGATCGCGTAAAATGGGGAAAATGTGACTTACCGCTTCCATTTTCCATTTGACACTCATTCCCCATTGGAACCGACCCATGAAACCGACTCCGCGCGTTTTTCTGTCCGGCTTTGCCGATGAATCCACGGCGAATAAAACCATCGTCGAACAATTTGCCGTCTACGCCGCCCTCGGGCTCCAGTATTACAGCATCCGTTTCGTCAATCTCGGCGATGGCATCAAGAACGTGATGAAGCTGACCAAGAGCGACCTGCAGCGCATCCGCCAGTTCCAGGACGAATACGGCCTGAACGTTTCCTCGCTCGGTTCGCCCATCGGCAAGGTCAAACTCGAAGACGTGGAAGACGGAACGAGCAACAATTATATTCCATTCGAAAAATATCTCGACGAAGTCCGCTTGGCCTGCGATCTGGCTCACGCCCTGGAAACCAAGCTCATTCGCGGTTTTTCGTTCTATCATCCCAAGGGCACGAACCCCCATGATCATTTGCCCAAAGCGGTTGATCAGCTCGGCGCCATTGCGGAAGTTTGCCATCGGAGCGACTTGACTTTCGGTTTGGAGGTCGAAGCGAATCTCGTGGGACAAAACGGACATATCCTGGCCGAAATCTTCCGGCAGGTCAACCATCCGGCCATGCTTTTGATCTTCGACGGGGCCAACATTGTCATGCAAGGTTACAACACGCAAGAGGTTTTCGAACAGTACGAAGCGATGAAACCCGGCCTGGGTTGGATTCACGTCAAGGATTACATCACGCCCCGACGTGCGGAAAAAACAGACGAAAAGGGCCGGCATGTCGAGGAAGACAAAATGGCTAACTTCGTGCCTGCCGACCAAGGCGATTCGGGCCACGAACGGGTTTTCCGGGACTTCGCGCCGATGCTGCCGTCACTGGAAGAAAAGCTGAAATCCCGAGGACTGCCGGGCGTATTTGTCGATTTGGAGCCGCATCTCAAAGGCGGCGGCCAGTTCGGCGGTTTCAGCGGCCCCGACGGAATGGGCGTGGCCCTGCGGGCTCTCTGTCGGACGCTCGACTTCACGGGCATCGATTACCACCTCCGCGATTTCGACGACGTGAAAGCGTCTCGGGGGTTTTAAGGCCAAATTCTGGCAAAAACAGAATCGGGAAACGTTAGCCACTGTTTTTTCTCGATTCTGTTTTCGAAAGGATGATCCAAATGCAAACGACGGCAACATTACTGCGAAAAAAGCAACTTCTCTGGGCACGAACCCATCTTTCTTTGGACAGGATGAGCCATTTCCGTGATGATTACACAGCGAAGTACGACGACAATCTTTTTATCCCTCTTTTCATGGCACCCGACGTCAAAAAACAGATTGACGCAGGACGGGGCGCCGAAACCAGGGACGGTAAAAAACGACCGGCCAAACTCAGGTCGCTCCGGTCTTCTTCCGCGCTGGCCGTCAATGTTTTTTTGTACTGGCATACCAAGGCCCGGACACATCAAATCGCCCATGCCTGTGGAATATGCGAGAAAAATGACCGCTCTTTCAATATCATGGCGTTCGAGCGTCCCTTTCCAATTTTTGGAAATCATGTCCCCCATCTGGATGTCGTCCTGGAAAACCAGGATCGGGTAGTCGCCATTGAAAGCAAGTTTTTGGAACCTTATCAATCGTCGCCCCATAAAACGCTGGAAGAGGTATACGACAAAAACGTTTTTTGGGAACAATTGGGCTCGTTGCGAGAATTCGCTTTCGGCCCCCGAATCGGGTCTTTTCAACATCTCCATGCGGGACAACTCATCAAACACATCCTCGGGTTGACACAAAACCGGAAAAGGGGAGGAAAACAATTTGAGTTGCTTTACCTTTGGTACGACATGAACGACAGCCCCGAAGCCGCCCGCCATCGGGAGGAAATCGACAAGCTTGCCCGCCTGCTGTCCGAAAACGATATCACTTTCAGAAGTCTTACTTACCAGAAATTGATTTACTCGCTTTTTCAAGTTTATTTTCGTCGAAACGAAAAATACTTCGACTACATCATAGGGCGATACCTGTAATCATGGAAATTCTCTCCAAAATTCACGCCAAACATCTGGTCGAGTGGGCTCGGGACAAGCCGGATGTTTATCTCCTCTCGGCGGACCTGACGAGTTCCTGCGAAGCGGACCAGTTTCGGGACGTTTATCCCGATCGCTTCCTCTCGATGGGCATCGCCGAGCAGAATATGCTGTCTTTCGCGGGCGGAATGGCCCGACAGGGATTCGTGCCCTTGGTTCATACTTTCGCGGTATTCATCTACCGTCGGGCGTTCGACCAGATTGCCATGTCGATCGCGTACCCGAATTTGCCCGTAAAAATGTTCGGCTTCCTGCCCGGCGTTTTGACTCCCGGCGGCGCAACGCACCAGGCCATTGAAGACATCGCCGTGATGCGGGCCTTGCCGAACATGACGATCCTGGACCCGGGAGACGCCACGGAGGTCGAATCGGTCCTCGACGCGGCCTACCGAACGCCGGGACCTGTTTATATACGACAGCTTCGCGGAGAAATCCCCCGGCTCTTCGACGTTTCGGAACCCCTGGAATTCGGCGTGAATCGCAAGTTATCCGAAGGCCGGGATTTCGTCCTCGTCACTTCGGGCATCTGCACCGAGGAAGGGCTCCGGGCCGTGGCCGCTCTGGGCGACCGGGGCATTGAAGCGGCGCATTTTCACGTCTCCACGCTCAAACCGTTTAACAGCACGGAAATTATCGACGCCGTCGCCGCAAGCCGATTCGGGGCGATCACGCTGGAAAATCACAGCGTGATCGGCGGTCTCGGTTCCGCGTTGGCCGAAAGCATGGCGGAAGCCGGCCTGGGCAAACGGCTCCACCGGCTCGGGCTCCAGGACACCTTCGTCCACGGGGCGAGCCGACGATATTTAATGCGCAAATACGGCCTCGACGCAATGGCCTTGATCGCCAAAGTCGAGGAAATTCTGGACGAAAGATTCGGCATCACCGAAAGCGACCTCGCCGAAACCTACACCCCCGCCGTTCACAGCGGCGCCAAACCCGAGGCCCTTTGAGTCGCCGAGGGCGGCCTTTTTTTTCGCGGGGATTCCCCTAAAATGGGTCCGTCGAGCCCGTTGCCGACATTCTCCCTCAAGCATCCACCGAACACTCCACCGAGCATCCTATCGTGCCACAAAACAACGATTCCCAAAAGCCCAAAGCCTGGGGCGGCGTCTTCACCGAAGGCACCGACCGCCGGGTCGAATTGTTCACCGAAAGCATCAGTTTCGACCGCCGGCTCTACGAAGTCGACATCCGGGGCTCCCTGGCCCACGCCC
>JBEBTM010000366.1:0-4921 GCA_040393745.1 Thermogutta terrifontis
ACATCGACGGTCGGTTCGAAGGGTCGCGTGTCCCCGACATCGACGGTCGGTTCGAAGGGTCACGTGCCCCCGACATCGACGGTCGGTTCGAAGGGTCGCGTGTCCCCGACATCGACGGTCGGTTCGAAGGGTCACGTGCCCCCGACATCGACGGTCGGTTCGAAGGGTCGCGTGTCCCCGACATCGACGGTCGGTTCGAGGAATCGCGTGTCCCTGACATCGATGGCCGGTTCGAGGGATCACGTGCCTCCGACATCGAAGGTCGATTTGAAGGATCACGTGTCCCCGACATCGATGGTCGGTTCGAAGGATCACGTGTCTCCGACATTGATGACCGGTTCGAAGGATCGCGCGTTCCAGAGGAGGGACGAGCCAAGGAGCCTCGCAGGTTTTCCACCGTGGAACGGCTTGATGAATCGCGCGATGCGCTGGTCGACGGACGAGTCGAGGCGGCGTTTGGTGATGCCGGATTTGTTGTCCCGGAACCTAATGTCGGGGCTAAACGGGGCCTTTGGGGCGTCTGACTTGCCGAAGAAGAGGGGCGTGAGGGCACCGATCGGGCACTTGCCGCCGCTTTTTCCGAAAGAGCCGATGTTTGTCGTGTCGCCGATGGAACGGTGGGTCGGGTGCTTGCCGCACTGCCCGAGGACGACGGCGTTGGGCGTGACATGGACGGCATGGAGCGTGCCGCACTGCCCGAGGACGACGGCGTTGGGCGTGACATGGACGGCATGGAGCGTGCCGCACCGCCCGAGGACGACGGCGTTGGGCGTGACATGGACGGCATGGAACGTGCCGCACTGCCCGAGGACGACGGCGTCGGACGTGACATGGACGGCATGGAACGTGCCGCACCGCCCGAGAACGACGGCGTTGGGCGTGACATGGACGGCATGGAACGTGCCGCACCGCCCGAGAACGACGGTGCCGGGCGTGACATGGAAGCCCCTCCGCCCGGTTTTCCGCCGCCCGGCGAACGCCCCCCACCACGTGGCTGCGCCATGGCAATGACGCTCCAGGAAAGGCATAAAACAACGGCCAAGACCACGCTGGTCGCACGAATTTTTCGCACAAAACTCGGATTCATGGCATCCTCCTTTTGTTTAGATTCAAGGTGATAACAGACGAACCGAGAGGCGTTTCGACAACTCCTTCGTCCTCTAAAACCTTCCGTGACCCTGTGTGACGAACCGAAAGAAACGGCCGTCCAGCCTCCCCCTGTATATGTCTATGGTAATTATAGACGAAAAGCGACAGGTAACAAGTTTTTTTGCCTGAAACCCGATTTTATCGTCCATTTTTCGACCCTTCTTGAACGATTCTACCGAAATAAAAAAATGGCATTTCGAAAAAGTCCACTAAATCGCGCTGGATATTTCCTTCGTTCCCGGCCGACATTGTTCGAGAGGGGAGATTCTCCGATTGTTTGTTGAGGCGGCACAATTTACGGCTTGCGCGATTTTGGTAAATTACCGCGACTTTTTTGGGCAATTCTTCATTTTGATATTATAATAGTACCGAACGCAGTTGAATCTTTCATGATTGTCAACTGGTTTGGTAAAAATTCGTCGCAGAAGGATGATAACATTACAGGCCAGTTCGACGGAAACCGGTTTATGGCGCATCGGCACCTCCCGGAAGGAGCTTCCCAAAACCCCACTGGAACAGTCGACAATGAATGACCCCCATCCCGTAATGCGGTTCACGCACCCGTTGCCCTTCGGTGCGATTCTCCACGACAACGGTGTCCAGTTTGTCGTGGTCAGCCGTTTGGCGCGGTCGATGAAGCTTCTTCTTTACGACAAGGTTACAGATGTCGAGCCTTCGGAGGTCCTGAACTTCAACCGCGACGAAAACCGCTGGGGACACGTCTGGTCGCTTTTCGTCAAGGGTATCAAGGCCAAACAGCTTTACCACTTCCAGGCCGACGGACCTATCGAACCGGAAAAGGGGCTTCGTTTCGACGGGCGGGCCCGGCTGATCGATCCCTAGGCCAAGGCGCTGGCCGGGACCTTCCAACCTTCGCCCGACGGTATTATCCGGCCTCCGAAGTGCGTCGTCATCGACGATGATGATTTCGACTGGCGCGGCGATCGGCATCTGCGACACGATTTTTCGAAATCGGTCATTTACGAACTCCATGTTCGCGGTTTCACGAAATCGGAGTCCGGTGAAACGCAGCACCCCGGCACGTATCTCGGACTGATCGAGAAGATCCCTTACCTGCAAAACCTTGGTGTTACGGCGGTTGAGCTCATGCCGATTCACGAGTTCCCGATCAACGGCACCGATGGGAAGGAGCCTCGGATCAAGAATTACTGGGGCTACGATACCATGGCCTTTTTCTCGCCGCACCGGGGATACGCCCATGGCCAGGAGCCGGGCTCGCAGGTTCGGGAGTTCAAGGAAATGGTTCGCTCCTTTCACCAAGCTGGCATCGAGGTGATCCTCGACGTTGTCTTCAACCACACCTGCGAAGGTAACGAAAACGGGCCTACGCTCAGTTTCAAGGGACTCGATAACCAGATTTACTACATGCTCGAACGGGGGCAGTACTACAAGAACTACAGCGGCTGCGGCAACACGGTCAACGGCAACCACCCCGTGGTTCGGGACATGATCTTCAACTGTCTCCGGCACTGGGTCCACAATTACCACATCGACGGGTTTCGATTCGATTTGGCTTCCATTTTGAGCCGGGACCAGAACGGCAATTTGCAAGCGAATCCGCCGCTCATCGAGCAGATCTCCGAGGATCCGCTCCTGGCTGACACGAAAATCATCGCCGAAGCTTGGGACGCTGCGGGGGCCTACCAGGTCGGTTCGTTCGGCGCTTTCGGGCTCGGCTCGCAGCGCTGGGCCGAATGGAACGGCAAATACCGTGACGACATCCGCAAATTCTGGCGAGGTGATCAGGGCATGGCCGGTGCCTTGGCGACCCGACTGTCCGGTTCCAGCGACCTGTACGCCCACAGCGGACGCGGACCTCAGAGTAGCATCAATTTCGTCATTGCCCACGACGGCTTCACGATGAACGACCTGGTTTCGTACAACCATAAACACAACGACGAAAACGGTGAAGATAACCGCGACGGCGAAAACAATAATTGCAGTTGCAATTACGGTATCGAAGGGCCCACGACCAATCGGGACATCGAAGCGACGCGCAATCGGCAGGTCAAAAACATGCTGGCTACGCTTCTATTAAGCCAGGGCGTGCCGATGATTTCCAACGGTGACGAAGTCCGACGAACCCAGCGGGGCAATAACAACGCCTATTGCCAGGACAACGCGATTTCCTGGTTCGACTGGCGGCTCGTCAAGCGGCACGCCGATGTCTTGCGGTTTGTCAAGGAATTGATCCGCTTCCGTAAAAAAGAAGTTACGGTTCGGCAACCGTATTTCATGTCCGGCCAACCTCGCACGCCCGGCGGCTTGCCCGACATCAGTTGGTACGGCGCCCAAGGCGGCAATGTGCCGTGGAATTACGCCTTGGATCGCAGTCTGACCTGCCTGTTGGCCGCGGTACCGCCGACGCTGGAACATGAAGGCTCCCTGTATCACGTTTTGATGATGTTCCACGGAAGTTGGGAATCCCGGGATTTCTTTTTCCCGGCCGTGTGCCAGAATTTCGACTGGCGGTTGTTCATCGACACGGCCGCGGCGAGTCCGAACGACATTTTCCCCGATGAAACGGGTCCGAAACCGAATTTGAAGGCGGCGCTGAAATTCCCGCCCCATACGTTGCGAGTCTACCTTGCCGAGGCAAGGTGAGATGGACGGTGACGTCGCTATTCGCCCTGTATCATGTTTTCCGTAGCGTTATTTCCCTTGGAATCCGTGATCGATTCCAGGACGAGATGACGGGAACCGTCCTCTTGTTTGGCAAGTCGGAGCTTCAGATCGAATGGCTCCCCCGGCGGAAAAACGACTTTTTTCGTGCGAAAGCTATCGCCTTCCCCGGACCGGCTGTTGTAATAGAACCAAAACGGTATGCCCGAAGGAATCCGGTCCGTTTTGAAGCGGCCTTCCCGATCCGTCGACAGCCACGGCAGCATGGAATACTCCATGCGGACATCGCTCGCTGTTCGTAGCGGATAACCGGCCAGCGGTCGGTCGTTTTCGTCGACCAGTAGGCCTGTGAATCCCGCATTACGGTGCAGGGTTAAATCACAAACCGCCGTTTTATCGGGCATAGCGACGATCACATCCTTGGGGCGTTCTTCACCGTCGCTCAGAAAGACGCGAAAAGCCCCGTCGTCAAGGACGTATTCGTTTTGAAGGTACCCGTCTTTTTCGGCATGGAGGGCGATGAATTCTCCCGCGTGTTTGGGTTCTCCGACATCGTCCGTCTCGCGCCAACCGGGCTCGATATTTTTCACGGCGAAATAGCCTTGAGCATCGGTTTTCACGGTCGCAAACTGCTGTCCCTTACTGTAATTGAATCGGTACAGTTTCACGTCGACATCGGGCAGCGTTTTGCCGAGATCGTCCCGGACCGTACCCGACAACGACCAGCGGTGAAACAGATGCTCGTCGACCTTTGATTTTCGTACCGTTTCAAGGGCAAAATCCTTTTCGGCGGCATCCTTGAAGGAATCGATGAAAACCTGCCGAGCTTTGATGCCGTTTTTCTCCAACGTTTTCCATCGCAGAACAACGTCATAATGCCCCGCCGGCGGCAGTTTGAAAACGTCGGTCCGTGGCCAAACGACCGCGATGTTCTGCTCCTCGGTCCATTTCGGTTGCGGAATCACCAAGTGAACGTCAGCCTCTTGCGGCAAAATGTCGACTTCAAAACGCTGACGTCCCGGTTCGTCCTCGGGATTTCCATAACCGATGCTGCTCGGCGGATTCTTGCGATCCTTCGCTGGGGCCGTTTCGGGGACATCCTGGACTAGACGGACGTAAGACCAACGCT
>JBEBTM010000367.1:0-4918 GCA_040393745.1 Thermogutta terrifontis
GCAAATGGCAACCGATGGCCCGATTCGGGACAATAATGATTACGATGGCGAAATTTTTGATGCACGTCGTTATTCTTATTTTACCGGCTACATAATGAATTACCGGCCGGTTCAAAAAACCGAGGCCCCGAAAGGCAAGTTGGTTGCCCAAATGATGGCGCCGATGCGGGCTGTCGAGACAATCGAACCTATTTCCATTGCCGAAGTCAAGCCCGGCGTTTGGGTTTATGATTTCGGCGTCAATTTGGTCGGTAACTGTACAATGATCCTGCCGCCGATGGAAAGAAAAAAGGGCGGCTCGCTCTCGGATGTATTCAAAGCCAATCGGATTCCGCCGGGTTCGGAAATTGTACTCCGTTTCGCGGAAACGTTGTACACGGAAGGCCCGAACAAGGGCATGCTCTATGTCGATAATCTGCGCGGCGCGAAGTGCCGGGATACTTATGTCGCTTATGGCGGCGAACGATCGACGTTCAGTCACGGACCGTTTCTCTACCCGGAAGAATATTATCCGACGTTCACCTATCACGGTTTTCGTTACGCCGAAGTTACGGGACTTCCGGACGGTTACGTAATGGACAAAACAATGCTCACGGCCCGCGCGATCAACACCGATTTGCCGAGGGTCGGGAAGTTCGAAACTTCGAACGAGACCATCAACGCGGTTTTTCGTAACGTCGTTCGGGGCACGCAGGGCAACTACCTGAGCATTCCGACCGACTGCCCACAGCGGGACGAACGTCAAGGTTGGCAGGGCGATCGGGCCGGGGAATCCAAGGGCGAAATGTTTATGTTCGATAATGTCACGCTCTATTCGAAGTGGCTCATCGACATCCAGGATTCGCAGCGGGACGACGGCAACCTGTCCGACGTGTGCCCGAATTACTGGCCGTTTTATTCGTCCAACGTGACCTGGCCCAGTGCGTTTACGATCATCCCCGATTCGATTTACGTCATGTACGGCGACCGTCGGCCCATCGAACGGCATTACGAGGCCATGGTGCGTTGGCTCATCGGACACATGGGATCCTTCGTCAAGGACGGTATCATCGACCGGGACAATTACGGCGATTGGTGCGTCCCGCCGGAAAGGCCGGAGTTGATCCACTCGCAGGATCCCGCACGAAAAACCTCGAAGGCGATCCTGGCCACGGCGTATTACATTCATAATCTCGATTTGCTCGAAAAATACGCGAAAATGCTCGGCAAGGAGAACGTAGCGAACGATTTTGCGCAAAAATCCGGCGAAATGCGGAAAGCGTTCAACGAAAAGTTCTTCTCCGCCGAAACCGCGAAATACGACAACGGCACGCAAACGTCCTGCGTGTTGCCGCTGTACTTCGGGATCGTGCCGAAAGGTAACGAGAAGAAGGTGTTCGAAACGCTCGTGAAAAACATCGAAACGGTAACCGATATGCATATCGGAACGGGCCTTATCGGCGGACAGTGGCTCAACCGGGTTCTTTCGGATGGCGGCCGGGCCGATATTTCGTACCGATTCGCCACGAACCGGACTTATCCCAGTTGGGGCTACATGGTCGATCAAGGGGCGACCACGATCTGGGAGCTTTGGAACGGCAACACGGCCGACCCGGCGATGAACAGCGGTAATCACGTCATGCTCGTCGGCGACCTGGTCATTTGGTATTACGAGAATTTGGCCGGGATCAAAGCGGACCCGGAAAAACCGGGGTTCGAGCATATCATCATGAAGCCGACCGTCGTGGGCGATTTAACGTTCGTCAATGCCGAGTACGACTCGGTCCGTGGTCCGATCAGGAGTTCGTGGACCCGGGACGGCAAAAATTTCCGGTGGGAAATCGAAATCCCCGTGGGCAGCACGGCCACGGTCCACGTTCCCGGCGGCGAAGTGAAGACGGTCCCCTCGGGATGCCATATTTTTGAAACGATTTTACCGTGACTTCGGACGGCGGGATCAGTTCTCCATTTGCCGCGCGGATTCGTTCAGCCCCTCGATGATCGCGCGCATCATCATCCGGACGTCGATTCCCGTAACGACATCGACGTTCCGGGGCCACGTCGGTACGTCCCGGCTGTCGAAGACGGTCATGCCGTACGTCAGGCGGCCCTCGGTTTCAATATCACAGGCCGTTTCCACGGACTCGGCCCATTCCGGGTGCGTGGCGACCATGTAGGTAATGAGATCGTGAATGTGGATGCCGTTTAAGTCGTAACATTTGGCATAGGCTTCGAACGCCGGGAGCAACATGCTCTGCAACAACGAACCGAGCCGGGTTTCCGAACCCGGCATTTGGTCCAGGTCGGCCCGCATGAGGAGCAACGGATTCGTGACATCCAGCGGGACCAGCGTTTTTGTACAGGGAGCGTGCAGGACCGTCCGGGCCGATCTCGGATCGGCGAAAATATTGAATTCGGCACAGGGTGAGATGTTTCCGCGTGTCGAAACGCAGCCGCCGGTGATGTAAAGATGCCGGATTAGTTCGGGCAAACCGGGATCGCGTGAGATGGCCCGGGCGATGTTCGTCAGAGGGCCCATGCAGATGACCATGATATTGCCCGGATCGCTGCGAATGGCGTCGCAGATGACTTTCTCCGCCGGGTGCCGAGACCGCAATTCCGCCACGGGAAGCGGCGTGCCGCAGAGACCGTCGATGCCATGGACGTGCCGGAAATCGACCCGCGGCGGATCGTCGGGCGGGTTGCCGAGTCCGAGGCGTGGAAGACGGGGCGGGTCGAGAAATTCGATGATCGCTTGCAAATTCCGGCCTGAGTCCATCGCGGGGATATTGCCTCCCACGCTGGTCACGGCGACGATTTCCACGGTCGGATCGAAAACGGCCAGGCTCAACGCCATGGCGTCGACGACGCCGGGGTCGACGTCCAAAAGGATTTTTTTCGGCATGGTTTCGGAAAAATGATTAAACGAACGTAAACAATGTTTATTCTTCGGTCAGGACGAGCATGTTTTGCGGTTTCACACCGAGTTTTTCGAGCAGGTCCAGCGAGCGTTTCAGCTCGTCTTTCTTATCGTCGTGATTGTTTCGGCCGATGGTCAGTTTCGCGCCCCGTTTGAGGGCGAGCTCCAAAAACGCCGGGCTCGGAAATTTCGTGCCGGATTGTATTTCCAGTGCGACGTCGTTCTTCACGGCCGCGTCGATGAACTGCGTCATTCGTTCCGGCGTCCAAAAACGGTCGTAATCTTTTTCGAGCCGGGCGGGTAGGTATGTCGGATTGGCGAGGATATCGATCGGCTCGTTCACGACCGTCATGCAATGTTTGAAATATCGTTCAAACCATGCGTTCGGGTCGTCGATTTTGTATTCGTCTTCGAGCCAGAGTTTTTGCGGCTTGCCGTTTTCATCGGCCATGATCATCGTGTCGGCGAGGACGAAATCGAGACTTTCAATGTTCTTCTCGTCGATGTTCTTGAACCAATCACGATCGTTCACTTGGATGCCCACGAGCACGGGAAACCGGCGGGCATCTTTGATGAATGCGGCGAGTTTCTCGTCGTCGGACAGCGGCCAGCCGATGCCGTGGTTTTCGAGCACGCCACTCCGGATGCCCGATTTTTGCTGCCAAGCGGCGGCTTTTTCGGCCGTCATACCGCCGCGCAGGTGGATGTGGTAATCGATCAGCGGGATATTTTTCTGCTTGAGCCGGGCTACTTGGGCAAGCATCTCCGGCGAGGACATGGACTCCTGGGCGGTTGCCGTTGCGGAAAAAAACAGGGCGATCAAAAAACAGTACGGAAACAGGATTTTATGCATGGCGGCGTTTGTTTTCGAGGTCATAGAGAGGGTCTGTGGTTACCGAACGGAATTCGGGACAAGCGGGATGATCGCGTTGTCGATCAAGCGAGTGGAACCGATTTTCGCCGCGAGCAGGACGACGATTTCCGACGTGGTTTCAGGGTCGAGCCGCGGCGGCGTTTTGAGGGTGACCGGGTCGGCCAGGACGGCGTAATCGATTTGAAATTCAGGTACCATGGCGATTTTCGCACGAATCGACTCGCAAACGACGACGGGGTCCCGGACGTTTTCGTGCATAATCAGTCGCCGAGCCTCTTCCAGGGATTGGAACAGCACGGGGGCCCGTCTTCGATGCTCCGGGGAAAGATACCGGTTTCGACTGCTCATGGCCAGTCCGTCGGGTTCCCTGACAATGGGACACACGACGATTTCCACGGGCAAATTCAAGTCCGCGACCATTTTCCGGACCATGCACGCCTGTTGGAAATCTTTCTGTCCGAAAAAGGCGAAGTCAGCCTCGGCGGCCTGGAAGAGCTTCAAGACAACCGTGGCCACACCGTCGAAATGCGTGGGTCGGGCCGCGCCCTCCAAAACTTCGGTCACCCCGCCGATGTGGACCGAGGCATCAAAACCGGCCGGGTACATTTCCTCGACCGACGGGACGAACACCTCGGGACGGCCCGCCGTTTCCAAAAGTCGAAGGTCGTTTTCCAGCGGCCGGGGATAACGGTGGAAATCCTCGTCGGGCCCGAACTGGGTCGGGTTCACGAAAATGGAAACGATCGTGGTGTCGCAACGGTCCTGTGCCGCCCGCACCAAGCTCAAGTGGCCCTCGTGCAAGGCGCCCATCGTGGGAACCAGACCGACTCGCTTTCCCGCGGCGCGGCACTCCCGGGAACAGGCCCGTAGTTCGTCAATCGTTTTCAGCATTGTCATCCATTCGGGGTTAACCTAAAAGTCCATGCGTTTGACTTCGATACCGGGCAGGGCCGTGAGTTTATCGGTCATCTCTTTGGCTTTTTCGTCGCCGCCGACGAATTCGACGAGAATTAAACCGTTCGGGGCACAGATATTGTCCGAGGCGTCGTGCAGGCCGAGCCGGGTGCGGATACTGCAACCGAATTCACAGAAAACCTTTTGCACCTCACCGGAATTGCTGGCGAAGCTGGTTACGTTGACACCGA
>JBEBTM010000368.1:0-4917 GCA_040393745.1 Thermogutta terrifontis
CCATGTAGATTTCGGAAATCACAATCCGAGATTACAGAATCGGTCAAATTAACATTGACCGGCTTGTGATCAATGATAGGTCCGCTTCCGTAAGCTCCTTCGGCGACTCGGAGATAACCAAATTCACAGTCGATAAAGGCGATCCGTGACAAATCCAGCTCATTGTCGGGCCAAATCACTCGATGGAATTTTACTCCTTTGACAAGTCCTTCACGGAAATCCTTGGTTGTTAATAACTGCACGATCTCAATGTGGCTTTTACATCCATAGAGTTCTTTATCGGCCTCTGTTTTGAATTCATGACTGGTTTTATATTCATACATTGGATCTCCAGTAATTCGTATTCCCTCAATGACGGCATTCTCGAAATTGCATCCCTTAAAATTCGAATCGTACATAGCCGCGTTTCGCAGATTGAATCCGGAAAAGTCCATGTTGGAAAAATCGCCATCGGACAAACCTACCATAGACAAGTCTTTTTGTTTTCCATTGCGGGTCGACAGAAGCATTTGTTTGCTAAGAACTCTGGGACTACTGCCAGTGATTATGGCATCCGTGAAATCACAATTTCTTGTTGTTAATTCAAAATAGGCGTCTGTCAGATTTGCCTTGCTAAAATTACATCTCACAAAAATAGTTTCACGAAAATCGGCATTGCTCAAGTCGGCTCCGGAAAAATTGACGCCTGTGAGTTCTTGAGCAAGGCGGTGAATTTCCACTCCTCGCAGGTCTTTGCCGGAAAAATCGGCTCCATCGATAAGAGGTATTTTTTTGCCATCGACCGTAAGAAATTCGGTAAGGGCCTGATCGGGATAATCCGCGAGACCGCAGTTCGCGCAGAAGCCGAGCAACACGAAAACGAAAATGCGGAAAAACAATGAAATTCTCATTGGACACACTTTCACGTTGGAAGTTTGGAGGCCGAACCCGATCAAATGGACGTCATAACCTTTGCCGTCAAAAGGTTTCACCAAAATCATATCAAATAGACGAACCGATATCAAGGTTTTTTCGCAATCTGCCCCGCTTTCCAGAGAGATTTGCCGTGCCATTGATATTTTCGTTGCCGTATCGTAAAATCAACTCTCCGTTAATGTACTTTCGGACTCACCTCTTATGTTGATCGAATCCATGAAAATCCGTCAAATGGTCGTCGCCGTGGTGTGTGTTTGGGGTATCCTGATTGGCGGTTGCCAAAAGGAGAATTCCGGCAGTGGGGCGGGAACGGCTCCGAAACGCCCGCCGCTCAAGGAGGAAATCAAACTGGAAACGAGGAATCCGGTGCTGCTGA
Source organism: Thermogutta terrifontis (assembly GCA_040393745.1). Taxonomy (GTDB): domain Bacteria; phylum Planctomycetota; class Planctomycetia; order Pirellulales; family Thermoguttaceae; genus WRKP01. The sequence continues at coordinate 1,292 of JBEBTM010000368.1, forward strand.
AACTTTTCCCGGAGAACTCCCTCTCATCGGCGGATGAGGAAGCTCTCTTGGCGTTGATGAAGTGGAGCGACCTTTACGAATTGCTGGATTATCCCGAAAAAATTACAAAAATCGCGATCCAGTATAACGAGCAGATCACCGACAAAGATTTGCAATTTCTTGAAAAATTTCCGAATTTGGAGAAACTCTTCATGAAGAATTCGTCCAACATCTCGGACGAAGGGATGGTCGTTCTCAAAAAGCTCCCCCACTTGAAAACGCTCAGCGTTTACGGAACGAAAGTCACCGAGGCCAGTCTCCCACTGATTGCCGAGTTGAAAAACCTTGAAGATCTCTATATGGGCTCGAAGCCCGCCAAAACGCAAAATCTTGGACCTTCGGAATCGCCGTGGGAAGGTCTCCCCGTCGGATTTACCGATCATTCGTTGAAGATTCTTCAAAATTCGAGCGTTAAAAACCTGTGGTTCATGAGTCCCACCGACATTACGGACGACGGTTTGCAATACATCGCCGGAATGAAGAATCTGGAACAATTGACCATGATGTCGGACCACATTACCCGGAAGGGAATCGAAGAAAAACTCCTGCCTGTCTTGCCGGAGAAACTCGTTCACGTCAGCATTTCATCCGCTCGGCCGATCCCGGAGAACGACAAGCCGGAACTGCTCGACGTCAAAAAGACGAGGTTGGTTCTGCACGGGCTGAAAAAGGAATAGGGCGATTCCTCGATGCTCGGGTCGGTGAAGAAAAAGGTCGACATGGAAGCCGTATTCAATCATTGGAGAGGAACAGACGTTCAGGTGGGTTGGTCTTGATTTATTCATACACGTTCGTCGTAATCTTGCACTCCCGCAGTTTCGGGAGGTTCAATGGGCGAACGTTCGTTTCTTTCAGGTCAATCACGCCTACGTTCAAGTATCGCAAACGGTCGCAATTCTCAAAGTGGAACGTTTTGCCTTTCAACGCGGTTTTCATTTCGTCTCGCTGGAAATTGATCGAAAACCTGAAAGGAAATCTGAATCCAAGCAGAAGGTCGGGGGAATCGAGTTCGGTCAGAATCAAATCGTCGAACCGAAAAAATCCCTCCTTGACGTCGCTTCCATCTTTGAAGACCTGGAATTGCTCGTAAGACATTTTCGCCAAATTCATTTCGACCCGACCCGGTGATTGCGGCATTTCACCGACGACTTCGATATTGTTCAATGCCAGATCGTATTTTTTTTCGAGTTCCGGGAGCCTCAACTTGGTACGGCTTGACATTCGAACGGCCAGCGACGACAAATTCGGGGGTGAAAGCGTCAATTCGAAATTTTCGAACACATTACGGGGATAATCGTCGCCGACCATCAGTGAAAGGGTTTTCAGACTCTTCATTTCGGCGAGCGGTTCAAAGACAGTCGGGCCCTCAGGCTGCCGACAGGTCAAATACAAGGTTTCCAATCGTCCGAGCGAAGCCAGGGCCTGCATTTGCTCTCGCGTCGTCTTTGCGCAACGACCGTAAAGCGTTTCCAAATCCTTCGGCATTCGATCCGTGAAAAAGTCCCCGGCAAGGTTCCCGGCATCGGTGATACAGGTCGTCAGCATTGGGAGATCGCTTAACGAAAGCGTATTGTTTTCCAATCCCATGTAGGCGAAATGCCGCAAATTCGGGAGGTCGTGAAATGCGAGGTCTTTTCCCAAAAAACCGGTGCCGCCATAATGGTAACCGAAAATGCCGCCGGTTCGGAATAAAGTATCCTTAGTCAAAACCGGTTCATCTTTCATGCTGCCAATCGACAGGAATTCAAGGCTCTTCATCCGGTTGATCGGCTCCAGCACGGCCGGTTCTTCCGCGCGGAAACGGGTCAAGATCAATCGGGTGAGCTTCGTGCATTCCGATAGTTTTCGCATTTGGGTTTCACTCACCAAGCCCGATTCGATCCGGACTTCTTTGAGATGGGGAAGTTTTCGTAACAGATCGAAGGCCGCTTCCGTATGTTGCGGCGTTTTCGGGGCGATACTCAAATCCTCCAGACTTTGCAACAACGCGAGATTTGAAATACCCGTTGGCGAGATACGGGAATAGCGCAAGTCCAACGTTTTGATTCCCGTCTCGGCCAACTTTTTGACCGCCGAAATCGGGTACTCCGAAGCCGATGTGGGAAAATCCGCTTCCCGTCCGAGATCGACGAAGTTTTGGTACCACGCCTCATCAAGATGGGGCGGATCGGCGCTTTGGCTGCAGCAATCGCTGAATTTGCCGCCGCATGAGACGACGATGGCCGTCACGTTGACCTTGGTGATTTTCCCTTCTTTTAGTGTAAAAAGAAGCGTCGTCGAATCGCTGAACGTGTTGTCGCAATCCTGTCGCCAAAGCGAACTCTCTTCCACATCGCCACCGAGAGCCCACACGGTTTCGTTCGGAGGTTTGGTTCCGCTGTAAAACGGGTTGCGGCGGACTTCGATCGAATCGACGGTCGGCGTAATGGCCAAAGCCTGCCGCAGAGCGAGTTTGCAGACAGCGAGTTTGTACGCCTCACTTTGGGCCGCGAGGTCTTCGTTGATCAGTTTATTCAGATTGAACAGGAACCGTTTCTCCGGCTCCAACATTTTCGGGCCGGTCACTGTGTAGGGAACGACCTGTTTCAGCAAACCTTTCAATTCTGCATCGGGCCGAATTCCCGCAAAGGGGCGCTCCGCATCGGTCTGGATTACCGGCGATTCCTTTTGTATCGTCGAATCGCAACCGACGACCAACAACATAGATATCAATACTGATGTGATTCTCATGATATTTGCGCCTGCTTTTCGTTGGATTTCGATAAAAACATCCGACAGATACATTATACCCGATTCCCATTCCGCCTTGTAGCCGTCCGTTAATCCTTCCACTTACTCGGCGCCGGACGAAAAACCGGGTATAATCAGGCTTTCCCACCCGTTTTTCGCAGGAAAACCGCCATGATGCAAAAAATTCTCGACACCCGGCCCGTTTCGATTGCCCGGCCCCGCAGGGGGAAGCGGGTGATCCTGACGCTCATCGAGTCGCCGGTTCCGGCGGGCTTTCCCTCGCCCGCCGACGACGCCAAGGACCGGCTCGACATTACCGCCCATCTCGTCCGGCGGCCGGAATCGACCTATTTCCTGCGGGTGCAGGGCGAGTTGGGAGCGAGTAATGGTGCAAAGTAAACTACATTCAAATTGGAGTGGGCGATCATGAAAAGCCTCACATGCTATTTCACATGGTTCTGTCTTTTGGGAGCAATCGTGTCGTGGATGCTGTTCCATTTGTTTATGCCGGGGCGATATATGGTTGAAGTCGTAGGCTCCAATGTAAGCGGATATCTGGCAATGTTTTCCTATTTTCTATGTTTCGCAGTTTTTCTTGTATCGCTTCTTGTTCTGATATATGGCAGCAATAAGCAAAGACTTGTGAGCGTTTTGTCACTCGCTTATTGTATCTTCCGAATTTCGACAACTATTTGTTTTGTTTATACGATGACATAATTTATGGCGATGACCGCATGCCGGTCATTCTGCCGCCGAACGCCTGGAATCGCTGGCTCGATCCGCAGATCGACACCCACACCGCCCACACCGCCCTCGCCGACTTGCTCCGACCCTGCTCGATGATTTCATGCAACGCT
>JBEBTM010000369.1:0-4914 GCA_040393745.1 Thermogutta terrifontis
CACGAATACGTCATTGAGGCGGCCGGAAAAATCGTTCGTGAAATTCCCGAGGCGAGGTTCCTTTTCGTCGGTGACGGCGTTTTGACGGACTCGCACCGCGCCGCGATCGCCCGTGCGGGACTCGAAAAGTATTTCGTCTTTGCCGGCCTGGTTCCGCCCGATCGGGTTCCCGGAATGATCTCCGCCATGGATATCGTCGTTCACACCAGTCTGCGGGAGGGTTTGGCCCGGGTATTGCCGCAGGCGTTGATTTCCGGAAAACCCGTGGTGAGTTACGACGTCGACGGGGCCCGGGAGGTTGTAATCGACGACGAAACGGGATTCCTCCTGCCGCCGAAATCGATTGACGCGCTTGCCGGGGCCGTGGTAAAATTGGCCGGCGATGCGAAGCTCCGTGAGACGTTGGGACGACAAGGGCAAGCCCGATTCGCCCGACAATTCGACCATCGTCACATGACCGAACAAATCCGAATCTTGTACGAAAAATTATTATCCTCCGTTTAATCCGATACAAACCATGCGAACACGACGATCCTTCTTCATTATTGTTGCGATTTCATTCGCCGCCGCGATTTCCACGGCCGATGAAGTCCCCCCGGCGAATTACGACGAGGCCAAAGTCCCCTCGTTCACGTTGCCCGACCCGCTGACGATGCAAGACGGCCGGAAGGTGGAAACCGCCGAGCAGTGGGAAAAGGAGCGACGACCGGAAATTCTCGAACTTTTCCAGCGGGAAATGTTCGGCGGACCCATCCAAACCGGCAAGGCGCTTCGCGTGGAGTTGCTCCCTGTGGAAAGCGAATCCGTTTTCGAAGGGAAAGGAGTTCGACATCAATGGGAAATTATCTTTCATTCGGGTAATCCGTCCGACGGACAGCGGGTTCTCGTGCTCGCCTACGTTCCGAAGCAAACCGCGGCGGATCAGCGTTTCCCGGCCTTTCTCGGCCTGAATTTCGGAGGAAATCACACCGTGCATGCCGACCCCGGCATCAAGCTCGGCAAGGTTTGGGACAACAAGGAAAACCGGTATGTCGATGCGAAAGAAGAGGAGCGTGGGAAAGCTTCGCGTCGCTGGCCCATCGAACGGATTCTCGAGCGCGGCTATGGAGTCGTCACGGCCTGCTACGACGATTTCGAACCGGATACGAAAGACGGAATTCGTCATGGAATACGGCGATTCATGTACATGGAAAATGAAATACCCAAACCGGAGGAAGCCAACGCCATCGGAATCTGGGCCGAGGGGCTCGGTGTCATTCTCGGAAGCCTGTGGGGCGATAAAGAAACCATCGGCATCGATCCGGAGAAGGTCGCCGTGTTCGGCCATTCCCGGCTCGGCAAGACCGCGCTCTGGGCCGGCGCTTGGATTGAACGTTTCGCCATGGTCATTTCGAACAACTCCGGCTGCGGCGGGGCGGCCCTGTCGCGGCGGGAATTCGGCGAAACGGTCCACCGGATCAACACGGTCTTCCCGCATTGGTTTTGCGGCAATTTCAAAAAGTACAATCAATCGATCAACGATTGCCCCGTGGACCAGCACGAGCTGATCGCCTTGATCGCGCCCCGTCCGGTTTACGTCGCCAGCGCGGAAGGGGATCAATGGGCCGACCCGAAAGGCGAGTTCCTCGCCTGTCTCCACGCGAATCCCGTATATCTTCTGCTCGGCACCGACGGGCTGGCCGGTGTAACGGAAATGCCGGCGGTGAACACATCCGTGGGCGGGCGGATCGGCTATCATATTCGCACGGGAAAACACGATATCCTTGAAAAGGACTGGGAATTCTACCTCGATTTCGCGGACAAGCATCTTCGATAAGGGACGACACGGTTTTCGATGAAAAAAATTCTTCATTATGTACGCCAATTTTTCAAACTACTTTTTCAAGGACACTTTTTCCTGATTTTTCACCGCATCTTGACGGCGGTCCTCCCGGATCGCGTGCTGGGGACGAAGAAAGCCGTTCTCTATAAAATGGACTGGAGTCGGCGATCCGCGCGGCGATCTTTCGAAGGACTGGAGTGTTTCCGCGGCAACGAGGGAACCGTCGAGGAAATCGTGCGTGATCTCTATGACGGAGGTGGCGTGGCCCGCGAGTTTTACATGAAACTTTACCGTGATGGAATCGAACCGTGGGTGGCAAGACGGGAGGGAAGGATCGTCGGCGTCATTTGGCTTTATACGGGATGGTACCTTCTTCCCTGGGAAGGTTATGACGCATGGTTGTTGAATATCGAAGTCGAGCCGACGGCGAAATTTTTCGCCAACGGATTCGTTCATCCAACAGCGCGTCGATTGGGAATTTCAACGATCTTGGCCGAATGTTGTTTTGACCATTATCCTCGATGTGATTTCTACACTTGTATCGATGAAACGAATTTTCCATCTAAAATTTCCCGTGAAAAGCTCGGATTCCGTCGCTGCGCGGTCGTTTATTTCGTGCGAATATTTCAAACGACGCGATGCGCCTTCATGCCGAAAGCAGGAAGGCGACGCCGTTTCAAACTCACGAAGGGTCGACCCGCGGAAGTGTCGCTCGTCGGCGTCGAGCCGCCGGTTCGTCGTTCATTCGGCGATGGTGTCGACAAAATGAAACAATAACCGACGAAACGGAATATGATCGATTTCCTCCGCCGTTTCCCGGGCTTTTTCGGCGTGGCGGCGGATCAGTTTCCGTGCCTTATCCAGCACGCCCGACTCGTGCAGCTTGAGAAAAGCGTCTTCAAGGCGCTGCTGCGGACCGTCGAGGACGTTCCCCGCCAAAGCACGGAGCAACGTGGGCCTGTGGTTCAACATGTCGCCGCCGGCAATGCGCTTGTTCAAGCGGTCGGGCTGCCAATCGTCCAAGTCGTTTTTGACCTGGAACGCCACGCCCAGGTGCCGGGAAAACCGGGACAGGGTTTTCTCCATGCTCCGATAGAAGGTCCAATCGACCGACGAAGACGCCACGGCAAAAAGCACGCCGAGTTCCAGAGCGGCCGCGAAGGCCGGCGAGGTTTTCAAGACGTAAATCCGGAGCACATCGGACGGCGTGAGTTCAGCCAAATCCCGGCTTTTCCAAGCCAGTTCGGCTCCCTGTCCCTGGCTCAAAAGCAGGTGCGCCCGGCCCAGGCGGGCGATCGCTTCGGCGACGATTTCACCGGGGACGATGCGTTTCGATCCCGGGATTTTTTCGTACAGTTTTGCGACGATCCTGTAGCCCCGGCCGAGCATGTAATCGCCGACGTTGATCGCCAGCGGAATTCCATGGGTCCGGTGCAACGTCGGCAATCCGTAACGAAAAGGATCGTCATCTTCGATGTCGTCGTGGATCAGCGAGGCTTTGTGGAAGATTTCAATCGCCGCGGCGCCTTCCTTGACCCAGACCGGCAGATTTTCGACCTGCCTTTCCCCGTCCGGACCCGTACAAAGCGAACCGGTCAGGGCGTCGTAGGTGGCCAAGACGATAAACGGACGATAATTCTTCCCGCCGCGGCGCAGGTACTCTTCGGAGAGATGTTCCGTCAGATCCAACTCGCCGACATTTTGTGTGGAATTTTCGGCAAGCGGCGTGAACAACCGGCCCGCCCCCCGCAGGAGGTGCAGCCAGGTCGGTTGCGGCGCCCGTTCGTTTGCCTCGGGATCCGCGGGGATATACGGCGTTTGAATCATTTCCCGGACCCGGTCGATGTCCGTCGTGGAATCCTTGCACAGGGCCTCGTGGAGCGGGACGGCCATCGCGGGGATTCCGGCGAGCTGTAATTTCTCAAAGGCCCGTTCGAGTGAACGCAGGCAGCCGATGCCCAGGATGGCGTCGGCTTTACCGCTGAGGATCCATTGCATGACGATGGGTGAACCCTCGGCGATCATGACGTGACATCCGAGTGACTCGGCTTCCGCTTTCAGGACGCCCAGTTCGCAGAGGCCGCAATGTTCGCACTGCAAACCTTCCGGGTCGTATTGGGCCGGGCAGGCGCCGGAATGACGCATGCAGTGAGGCAAGAGCAAAAGCCGTTTTTCATAGGGAATCGCCGTGACGCGATTTCGCCAGAACCGGGCGCCGATCAGAACCATGGTCCAGGCCAGGTGGGATTCGTCCCGGACAAGGGACCGGGCGAGTTCTTCGAGTCGGGACCGGGTGAGCGTTTCCTCGGGAGGCAGGTTCTCGATTTGTGCACGAATACGGTCCCGTTCGGATCGCTCGGCGGGTGCGGTTTGGAGTTCCGCGGTCACAGGCCGCGGCTCATTTGATTTTTCTTCGGAAAATTTCACGGTTGCCCGGCGTTTGGCGATGTATTGCGTAGCGGCGTTGAAATCATCTTCGTCGCTCATCCCTTTTATACTGCCGTCACGAGCGAACCATCGTCGTTTGCCATAAGCCTCGTTGAGTCTTTGAACAAGCCAGGTTTTCAGGCATCGGCGAATGTCTTTCGGGTCGGCGTGACTCGAAACGAGCAAATGAACGTGGTCCGGTTGGCATGCGGCGATGTGAAAAGTCCAGTTGCCTTTGACGCACAACTCGGGAATGACCGATTCGACAAACTGCCGCTGCCGGTCGGTGAATCGTAACGGCGTTTCGGTCATCTTCGTACGATTGGCCGCGAAAGGGATCGGGTCGTCCGATTTATTTTGAGAACGCCGCGCCGTCGGGGCCGTGCCGCCGTGGAGGCGGGTGCCATAGGTTCCGAGGGTGATGTAGTAGCTGTTCTCGTTCATGCTCTCGTTTGAAAGTTGAAAGTTTTTCCCGGGATTCTGCGGCTTCGGGTCGCAACTCGTTTCGTGGGACGCTAAAAAATGCTCTAGCGTTGGTTTCGGAAAATCGGCATAATCCGCAATGATAACGTCCCCGCTTTTGGTTTTCGGACCGTCATTATAGCGAAAAATACCGGTTTTGTCCTCACGTCAGTATTTCCTTTTTCTTGCCCTCGTCGGACTTC
>JBEBTM010000370.1:0-4907 GCA_040393745.1 Thermogutta terrifontis
GAGACATGCGGTCCTCCATGTTGAAAAATTGAGTGGAAACAAAAAACGCCTCCGACAAGGGAGGCGTTACGGTGAAATTTGACTGCTGGTTCGATCAGGCGACAACCGCCGAGGGTGGCGGATCGTTGCGACGAATGTTCCGGCGAGTGGACTGGCGGTACTGATACACGCCGGATCGGGCGGCATCGAGACAACGTCCCGATGCCCAGGTTCGCAGGGCATGAATCGACTCCGAGGCGGTCGCCGCAACGGGAACGACGTTCTGAGCCGCTCCCGTCAGAGACACGTCGAGCAGTTTCGCCAAGCGACAACACGCCTTGATTTCGGCGCCGGTCCAATCCGTGTCATCCGGGCGTTTGGGCTTTTCAATGCCATACTGATTCTCGTAGATCGCCCAAATCTGATCCCGCGCCGCCTTGTCCGGGAGATCGACGAAGAAAATTCCGTCGAACCTCTCGGCTCTGGTCAACTCCGGCGGGAGCTTCGAAATATCGTTCGCCGTACACACAACGAAGGAGTCGGAGGTACGATCATTGAGCCAGGAAAGCAGGGTGCCGAGGATGCGGGAGGAAACACCGCCGTCGTTGCCGCCGGTCGTGATTGTTTTTTCAACTTCGTCGATCATGACGACGTTCGGGGCCATCGCGTCGATCATTTTCAGGGCTTTGCGCAGCGCGGCTTCAGTTTGTCCCACGAGCGCCCCCATGAGCGAGCCAATGTCGAGTACCAAAGTCGGGCGGTGGATGGAAAAACCGAGACGTTTGGCGAATGCGCTCTTTCCGGAACCTGAAATCCCAAGCAACATCACACCCTTCGCCTGTTCCCCCTTACCGGAGTTCGACAACGCGCGATTGCAAAACCGGGTCAAGTTGTCCAGACCGCCGAGGCAGGGGATTTCACCGCGATACAACCGGAGAGCAGACGATTGACGCAACATATTCGCTTTCAACCCCCAGATCGGCTCCGGGAGAAGCATGTCGTGTTCGATCATCGACAGCGAGAACGCACCTTCCGCTTCGAGTCGAGTCATTCCGGCGGCGGCGTCAAGGACGCGCCGGGTATTGGGCTCGTCTGGAAGTTCCCCGGCGATCTCCGTGGCAATCTGGCGAAGCTGCTCCTTGTCCGGGAGCGGATGTTCCAAGACGACGAACAACTTCTCCAACTCCGGCGGGATTTGAACAACCGGGGCCAGGACGACCACGAACGCCCGACGGATTTTCCCTTGGGCGATCTGCCGTTCCAACGCCTGAACGATGTCGATGCTGCCCAAGAACCTGTGGAAATTTCGCAAGACGAGCAGGATCGGCGTCTCGCCATTGGACAGGGAACCGAGCGTTTGCACCACGGTCAGCGGATCCATCTTCTGAACGCCGCCGTCATGTTGCAAGCCTTGTTCGATGTCCCAGGTCGCGAGCTTCCAATTCTCGTCACGGCACATCGCGTCGATCTCCTTCACCGCTTCGTCCGGCTCGTAGGTTTCGATCCACAGCCCTGAAAAGCAGGCTGCGATGTAGTTGCACAAAGTTTGGGTCAATGAGTTCATTGACGCACCTCCATTTGTTGAGTGTTGTTGATGTCGGTAAAGAACTCCGGCTTGAACTGCTCCGTCGTCTTTTGACCGAGAGCTTGTTCAATGAACTTCGAGGCGTCCTTGCAGGACTGCCCGACGAAACCGCTGGTTTCCACTTTGGTTTTGCCGTCAGCGGCGATGATGAGAGTAATCGTTTGATTCACAGCACACCTCCGACGTTGACGGTCAGCTTGATGGAACCGTCGCCGAGCGGCTGCTCGACGACACTGTACCCTTTCCGACGAGCTTCGATGCTGGCCTTTTCGACCCCGTACATTTGTACGAAGCGATGGAGATGTTTTTCATCCCCCCAGGCATTTTGAAAATTGTCGTACTTCAGTTCGCCGGTGTCGAGAACGCAGACGACAGGGTAAAGCCAGTCGGGGATCGCAACGAGAATCCCCTCGACTTCGGTTTCGAACAACACGGCCCGACCGTGGACGGGCTCCTTCAATTGGAGTCGGCGGCAAGCCGACCGGATGGCGTCCAAGTCGGTGACTTGGACATAAACGGTGACGATATGCGACATCGCAATCTCCTTGGTCAAGAAATGAAAAAGCCCCGACATCGGACATCGCACAGCGCGAAAGTCCAGTGTCGGGGGAACGAAATATCAGGCTTCTGGCCTAAACCTATTTCGTCATGCTAATTCACCAGGATTATCGCCGTTTTTTACGTCTGCTGCAATTGCAATGTCGTTGCGCAAATGCTCTCGCGCGCGAGTATTTATCGTTGCGCGTGATGGGCGGATCAGTTCGACGAAAGAACGGAAAAAGCGCATCAGGAAGGGCGACCGCCCGGCTCTCGTTTGGCAGGACGTCAAGTTACTGCGTGCGCAGTAGGGGGTGCTGGCGCAGGTCCTTGTTTTTAAGGCTTCATCCGGGCCGAAGCGAAAAGGCAGACAAGAAAAAGTGCCGCGAAAGTGGTAAAAGGCCAGCCCTGAGTGGCTGGAGCCACATCAGGGGCAGCATTTTTTCCCCAGAATGTTGCAAAAAAGACAGAACTTCAGCGCCGGCTGCGTCCTGGTCTGGTGCAACTTTCAAGAATTGGATGATCAAATAATATCTCGGGAGAGCAGATAATTCTTAAGTTCGATCTGCCTGAATGTTGAACCGGCCTTCACTCTTTCCTTCATGCCGCTCTCCCTGCTCATGCAGAGGAAATCCGACCTGCCACTTTCGATCAACCGCAGTTCTTCAAGCAGATCGTCCATATTGTCGTCCTGCAAATGCTCCGTGCCGTATTTCGTCGTCGCCTTGTAAATGTCCACCTCCAGCGACATCAGATGGTTGTACCAATGCTCGTGGACACGCGGGGACAAGGAGAGCCGCTTGAACCGTGCCTCGTCTTCGGGATTGAATTCCGCGTTATGACCGCCTTTCGACTCGCCCGCGCCCAGGTAAGCGAACTTGCGAATGTAACTGCGATTCAAGGGAATCCTCAATGTGTTGGTCATCACGATCAACAGGCTGCGAATTTCCGCTGTCTCCTCGTTTGAATACAAGCTACGTTTCGTATCGAACGTGGCATCGCAAATATTTTTCAAAACTCCCAGGTCCGCTTTGGTCAGGTCCTCGGATTCATCGGCGATCACGACCGACGAGTTGAATAGGGAAACGCTGCCCGGCTTGCCTACTTCCAACTTGTCCAAACTGTTTCTCGTTACGCCGGGGATGACGTTCCGTATTGCCACCGAAAGGTCTTTTTTTGCGGTGCCGCCGTCGTCGGACATCAACATGGCACAAGGTCTGCCATGCCTGCGGTAAAGTCCCTGGACCATGTATGCCAGGGAGTTTTCCAAATAGTCCCAGTCTCCGTCATACTTGCCGTCCCTGTTTTCCTTCATCTGCTCCCAGTACCAACGGCAGTCGTCGTCCGAAACCGGCATTGCATCTTCGTAAGTGCTGGTGCGAAATGGCGGCGTGGACATCGTGTTGTGCGTGATGGCAATTCAATCGCACGTTACCGAACGCATCGAAGTGGATGTGACCGAACTGGCCCCCGCGAACGAGTACACCGGGATCCAGGAGAAGACGACCGTTTTCGTCCGGGCTCTCACGGCCCGGGAAAAGGACAAATACGAAGAATCCCTGGTGAGTTTCAAGGGGAAGAAACGAAAGATCGATCTCTCCGACTCCCGGGCCCGCATGGCCGTTTTGTGCTGCGTCGACGAAAACAACCGCCCGATTTTCAAGCCGGAGGACGTCGACTGGCTTTCCACGAAATCGGCCAAGGCCCTGACCCGAATCGCCGACGCCGCGAAGCAACTCAACGAGATCTCGGACGAAGACGAAGAGGAACTGCTAAAAAACTCCGAGGCGACACAGACCTACGATTCCTGATCGAGCTGTCGTTGGTCTTCGGGATCCCCTATTCCCTGCTGGCCGATACGCTGTCGGCCCGGGATTTCAAGCTCTACCGCCTTTTCCAGCGGGTCTACGGCCCGATCGGCGAAAGGCGGCAGGATTATCGCATGGCGTCCGTGATCGCCCATCAATGCGCCAAGCACGGGGATACGATTGAAAAATTCCTATTATCGTTCAAATATTCTGAACCGGAAGAGGATCGGGAGCCGCGAACACTGGAAGAGCTCCTGGCCAAGACGGTGGGCATTGCGGCCGAAATTACCCGAAACGGCCAGGGCGAATTCCGGGAGGGGCCGCTTTTAACCTTGGAATTCAAGCCCGGCGAACTGCGGAGGATTCAACGAAATGGCAACGGTAGCGAGCCTGGCGATTGAAGTTTTGGCCAGAACGGAATCGTTCATGACAGGAACGGTTGCCGTTGTCGATCGAATTGAAGACGTTGCCATTGCGGCTGATAATGCAGCCCGGGGCGTTGCCGGGCTCGTCGGCCGGGCTGCGGACATGGCGACGATGCTTCCCGTGTCCAGTGCCGTTTCAACGGTCTTGCATGGTGTCGCAGCGGCGATGAAGGCGGTTGCCATCGCCGGTTTGGGAATCCTTGCGGCGGGGGCGCTTCGTTCTTTTTTCCTCGGAATTTCGCTCCAGGCCGGAATTGCCCAAGCCGTCCTGGCCAGCCTGACCCGGTCGCTTGTCCTGCTGGGTGTTAAACTGGCCATTATTTCCGGCATGGCCGGCGCTGTTTTATTTCTTGGTATGGCGGCGTCGGCTGAAAGCGCAGACCGGAAAATCCTTGGCCTAATCGGCGCAACAACGCCACTACAGGATGCCCTGGCCAAAATCGGTGAAGCCTGGCGGCTGTGGTCCGACTTTGTTGCCGGCGACTTTTTCAACACGGCTGGAAGCGGGCTCGGTGCCATGGCTTCGATCTTAGTCGGAATTATTTCGGCAATTCGTTTCGTTAATGATGCAAC
>JBEBTM010000371.1:0-4898 GCA_040393745.1 Thermogutta terrifontis
TTTACAATCCGCTCCTCGATTATGGAAAAATCGAAGCGTCTTTATCGTCAACAATTCATCTTTTTTTCATCGCCGCTGGATTGCATGCATCGTAAAGAACGCGATTTTCCAGCAAAGCCTGGTAATAGGTCTTCTTCTTTTGCAGGATTTCGAACTGATCCTGAAGTTCTTTGATCTTGTCCCGCAAATGATCTTCCTGCTGAAAGATGATCCCGGCCCGCTCTTCGATCGTCGAGTCTCCTTCCAGGCAGAGCTTCACATAACGCTGTACTTCCGCGACCGGGAGTCCCGTACTGCGAAGACAATGGACGATCCGAACCCAGCCGAGATCAAATTCCGAAAAGAGCCGCTCGCCGTTCTCACCTCGCTGGAGGTACGGAAACAGATTGAGATTGTCGTAATATCGCAAGGCATGAGCGGAAATGTTCATCATCTCCGAAACCTCTTTGATCGTGTACTGCGGAATTCGCGACGGGTTTCCGCCGACGTATTTCGGCTCGACCGATGCTGGTGTCATTACTTGCCTTTCCGATTGGTTTTCAGTGTCATGAAATCCCATAGCCTTGAGTTACTTTAATAGAGTATAGTAGGCTTTTTATGGCGGACAAGCCGTTTTTCGGGAAATATTTTAGAGATTTTCGAATAAATTTGAAAAAGGGGGGATTGCCTTCGTCTTGCGCTAATGTGTTATAATGCACGTGTAATGGACAAAGCGTATTGATACCGCCCGCCTTTTTACACAAAGGAGTACCCATGGTCTTGAGAACAGTTTTCCTGTGCGTCATTTTATCGAGTTCCCTTTATGCCGCCGATTGGATGCAATGGCGTGGTCCGAACCATGACGGTGTCTCGACCGAAACCGGCTTGATGAAATCCTGGCCGGAAGACGGCCCGAAATTATTATGGAAAGCGGACGGGCTCGGCGGAGGCTATTCCAACATTTCCTTTGCCAATGACATGATTTACAGCCTAGGCGACCGCGATGACGGCTGTTTCCTCTACGGCTTGGATATCGACAGCGGGAAAGAACGTTGGAAGTTGCGAGTCGGAAACGGCGGAGCCAGTGAAAATCCCTACGCCTATGCCGGTCCGAGATGTACTCCCGCGACGGATGGTCATCGTGTTTTTGCAATCGGGCAACTTGCCGATCTCGTGTGCGCCGACGCCAAAACGGGGAAGGAACATTGGCGCATCAACGTCGAGGAACAACTCGGCGGCGGAGTGATGCTGAATCAGGGAGATAGCGGCATTACGTGGGACTATTCCATGTCGCCGATCATTGACGGAGATCGGGTCGTCCTGCCGGTCGGGGGAAAAGACGGCACCGTGATCGCGTTCCAGCGCGACGCCGACGAATTCAAGTTGCTCTGGCGTTCTTCAGATGTATCCGATTTGGCACCGTATTCTTCTATCGTTCCCGTAACGATTGGAAAAATCGCTCAATATTTGCTGTTTACCGACAAGCGCGTCGCAGGCTTGGATGCCGGGTCGGGCAAGTTACTTTGGTCGGTCGACAGGCCGGGCAAAGTCGCTGTTTGCAGTGACCCGGTTTACCACATGGACGGTGAAACGACCTGCTATATCATGGTTTCCAGTGGCTACGGAGTCGGAGCCCATGGAATCAAAGTCGTCGCGGAAGACGGCAAGTTTCTTGCTGAAGAAATTTTCAAAAACCCCAGGCTGGAAAGTCATCACGGCGGACTTGTCCGAATCGGCGACTATTTTTACATGCTGACCCAACGGTAACTTGTCTGCGTCGATCCGAAAACGGGAGAAATCCTTTGGAACAAACGTAGCGTCGGCAAAGGCTCGATTCTCGGCGTGGACGGCAAACTGATCGTTCGAAGCGAAGCGGGAGACGGCACGGTCGCTCTGGTGGAAGCAACACCGGAAGGATACAATGAGTTGTCCCGATTCGACCAACCGGACCGCTCGGACAAAAACAGTTGGACCTATCCGGTCGTTCACGACGGCAAACTTTATCTGCGCGACCAGGGACTGTTGCTGTGTTACGAGGTAAAATAATTTCCGAGCCGCATCTGCATGGAATCGGTTTTCAACAAAAGGAGACACAATGAAAAAGAATCTTATCGTTTACTTTTCACATTCCGGCAACACCCGCGAGATTGCCGAGCGGATTCAGGCTAAAGTCGGCGGCGAAATTTTCGAACTCCAAACCGTCGATCCGTACCCGACGGATTACAATGCCTGTGTCGATCAGGCGAAACGGGAAATCGCGGCGGGACACAAGCCTGCGTTGAAAAACAAGCCGCCGAATATCGCGGATTACGACACGGTTTTTATCGGTTCGCCGGTATGGTGGTACACCGTCGCGCCGCCGGTATCGACGTTTTTGTCGGAACACGATTTGTCCGGCAAGACCATCGCCCCGTTTTGTACCCACGAAGGAAGCGGTTTGTCGAAATGCGCGGTCGATATCGCCAAACAGGCCCCGGGAGCCGCCGTGACGGATGGTGTCGCATTCCGTGGAGGTCGAGTTTCCTCCTCGCAAAAGGAACTCGAAGAATGGCTACGAAAAATCGCCATCTAAGACGCTGTTTTGACGGTACGATCCCAACTCATTCAACGGTAAAGGACAGCCTCATACAAATCACATAGTTAACCAAAGACTTGAATTCAAGTCATTGTGTCTTTTGTGACGGAAAAAGAATCATCACAAGAGTTCGGAACGATAAACCCATAACATCGCAACAGATCCATGCCAAGCAAAGTCTTTTGGACAACCCTACGCTGCAAGGTGGACGAAAGCCCGCTGACGAAACTTCAACGGCTCATCGTTAAAGCCGGAATCGGAAACATCGATTTTCAGAACAAATTCGTCGCCGTCAAAATTCATTTCGGCGAACCGGGAAACATGTCCTACCTCCGACCGAATTGGGCGAAAACCGTCGTCGACAAAATCAAGTCGCTCGGCGGTTTTCCTTTTTTAACGGACTGCAACACGCTTTACGTCGGACGACGGAACAACGCTCTCGTGCATCTCGATGCGGCCGCCGAAAACGGCTTCAATCCCGAAACGACCGGCTGCCGGAACATCATCGGCGATGGTCTGAAAGGAACGGACGACGTTGAAATTCCCGTCCGAAACGGCGTCTATTGCAAAACCGCCCGCATCGGACGCGTCGTGATGGACGCCGATGTTTTCATTTCGCTGACTCACTTCAAGGGACACGAATGCACCGGTTTCGGCGGCGCGATCAAAAATATCGGGATGGGCTGCGGAAGCCGGGCCGGAAAAATGGTCATGCACAGCGACGGTAAACCGCAGGTCGATGCCGAAGCGTGTGTCGGCTGCAAACTCTGCGCAAAATATTGCAATGAAAACGCGATCACGTTCCCGGCAAACAACAAAGCGAAAATCGATCATGCGAAATGCGTCGGTTGCGGACGCTGCATCGGCGTCTGTAATCAACACGCCATCGCACCGTCGTATGATGCCTCCAATGATCGGATCAATTGTAAGATGGTCGAATACACGCAGGCGGTTCTCGACGGTCGACCGAATTTTCATATCAATATTGTTAACCAAGTATCGCCTCATTGCGATTGCCACGGGGCCAACGACGTCGGTATCGTGCCGGACATCGGGATGTTCGCGTCCTTCGATCCCGTGGCGTTGGACAAGGCGTGCATTGATGCCGTCAACGCCGCATCGCCCACGGTTGACAGCATTCTAACCGACTGCAAGCAGACGTACCAAGACGCGGCGGGCCATCACGACCATTTGCGGAACATTCATCCGACCACGGATTGGCGCAGCCAGATCACCCACGCCGAGAAAATCGGGCTGGGTATCGGCGACTATTCGCTCGTGCTCGTGAAATAACAGGGCAAGACGCTCACTTTTCGGCTCAACGGGAGGAAACGGCCGGATCGACCGTCGTCGGCACGTCGGGCAGGGTCGTATACGTCGGGGCTGCTCGCGGCTTCGAGTTCGGCGAGCGGCGCGGCCATTGCGGCGAGCCAGAGCTTGAGTTTGCGCGATGTGAACGCCCGGGTCGCCAACATGCGGGCCGTGGCGGCGGCGGAGCATGCGGCCGTCGTTACGAAAACGAATGCCGAGGCGGACTACTACTCGGGCCTGGTACGGCTCGCGGCCGGGATCGTGCTCGGCAATATCGAGGACGACTTCCTGTGCGAAAAATTCGACGGTTGCACCTGCGGTTGTCCCGAGAGCGAACATCCCGGGAATCATTATAGTTACGCAGGCGGCTCGACCCCCTATTATCCGCATTGCAACAACGGGAACTGGAGCGACTACGGAAACTATTGGATGCCGAAAACGGAATACGACCCCGGCGTCCATCCGGACATTTACGGCGGGCTCTACTATGGCGGCATCGCCGGGTTCGGCCCTGGTCCGGGCGACCGTTTTCACGTCGAATATCAGCGACTTGTCAAGGAAAAGGACCAAAAGCAGAAGGCGGCGGACAAGGAACTCGTCGCGGCCAAGGCCGAGGCGAAGGAAACGTACGTTAAAGCCTACACGGCGATCGTGCGCGAAGCCACCGTAAAACAGTTCGACATTCAGAAGGACTTGCTCGAATCGCAAATCTCGGCCGGCAGGGGACTTAACGAGTCGCTCTGGAGTTCCTGCGATACGGCCAACCAGGCGCTATTCGCCTCGGCGCGGTCGAACGATCCCGTGGCGGACGTGCTGAATTATTTGCGTGCGCAAAGCCGGGCGGAAGTGGCCGCGATGGTCGCCTCGGCGGAGAATTACAGTGAATTCCAGGTGGGCTGGCGCGGCGAGCAACTTGCGGGTCTTGTCGAAACGGAAACCGGGAGTCTGAAGAGCAGCACGGTGAGCTCGAACGTCGAGTGGGCGGAAAAAGTCGCCGAGGCCCGGAATGCGTACTACGGGCTTCTCGCGGAGG
>JBEBTM010000372.1:0-4889 GCA_040393745.1 Thermogutta terrifontis
TTCGGAAAAAGCGTTCCAAATGGTGCTCCTGGAACACCTCGACGATTTGGTCGAGGCATCTTCGAAAGCGATTTCGAACATCAAATTCGATAAGATCGTGGTCTGGGAAGGCGGTGGCAACGGTTCGTCGGCCACTGCGGGTTTCCTGCAGAACATGGCTCGAACGCTACCGCCGATGATGCAGGTGATGAAGGAAGTCGGCGGCATCGAATTCCCGGAAACCTTGGCGAAGATCATTCCGGTTGGCGGCGAGGAAACCTTGGAAAAGAGTGAAACCGACAAGAAGGGTGCCCCCGAACCGGCACCGAAAAAACAGTAAGGAAAAAGGAAAGCTGTAGAAACAATGCCGTCATTTCCCCGGAGGCGGGGATGACGGCGGCTTGGCAAAATCCTTCATTTACCGTTTCTGAAACGGAGCTATGGCCGATCACCGCAGGAACTCGTTAGACGAGGTCACTCTCCGACGGATCCCGCCGAAACATCCGGATTCCCCGAAGTTGTTGGAGGAGTTCCGCCGTTGATTTTGGCCGGTCTTCGGGCTGCTTCGCCATCATGATCTTGAGAAGATTGGCAAATTCCGGCGTCAGATTCTTATTGCGCTGCGTCACCGGCGTCGGTAAGGCGCTGAGATGCTTGTTCAGGAGATCGTTCATCGTCTCGCCGGTAAACGGTACCCGACCGGTGAGAAGTTCGTAGTAGGTACAACCCAAACTGTAGATATCCATCATAGGATCCGGTGGGAGTCCGCGAATTTGTTCCGGCGACATGTAGCTGGCCGTCCCTTGCGTCTTCAAACGCCGAGCAATGAGCTTACCGAAGCCCTTAACGATTTTTCGGGCCAGCGCGAAATCAATCAGCTTCATCTCGCCGGTTTCCTCTTTGAGCAGGAAGTTGTCCGGCTTCACGTCCCGGTGCGTCCAACCTTGCCCATGCATGTAAAGCAGGGACTCTGCCATGTCCGGTAGCAATCGCGGCAGAAATCGGCAGTATTGATCGTAACCACGGTTGATCCACATTTTCAAATTTGGCGCGGAAAACCATTCCATGACAAGATAAGGCGTCTTCCCTTGCCAGCCGAATTCCTTAAGCTGAATGAGTTTCGGATGCGAAAACTTGTGAGCCACTTCGTATTCCCACTTGAGAATCTGGAGCTGTTCCTTCTCCGCCGCAAAGCGATCCAAGAGCGTCTTAATGCCGACAAATGTCCGATTTTTGTCGTCGTAGGCGTGCCAAAGCCGGCTCGTCTGTCCCGTGTTGATGACATTCAAGAGGCGGTAGGGGCCCATGTAGCCGATGGAAACGGAACTCATGACAGCGGTGCAATGGATACGCAAAACAAAAAAACGCCAAGAAGTCCGGACAAACCGAACTTTAACAGAGTATACACGCTACAGGCTCGATTGACAAGAAGCCGAAATGACGGCGGGGCGACCGCTTGGTTCGCTGACAGTTTCGCGACAGGAATTAGGACCGAACGCCCCTTTGACAGGGTGGGAAGTCAGGGTATAATCCGTTCCGTCAGCGTTCCGATATTTGTGAGGCCCGTCGGAGAGGGGCCCGGCAGTGGGAGCCCGTGAATCTGGTCAGGTGGGAAACCAAGCAGCCATAAGCGGTCACTTTCAGGTGCTCGGGCTCCTTTTCGGCGGGTTTTTTCATTTCTTGCCCCGCTTTCGGCTCGCGGACCGAGTCTTTCTGCGGTTCCGCTCATTAGGTTTCGCCAAGATGTATTAAATGGTGCGACACAGCTATTTTTGTCCTCATCGTATCCGATTTTTTCCGAAAAATCGGAAAATTCGTTGATTTTACCGGCTCCAGATGCCGATAAAACGGATGACGACGATTTTCTTGCATTGTTCCTCCGAAAATACAACGGAGTCGGGAAATGACAGTATCCAAAAAGTTTTGGTCCGTTTCGATTTTATGCTGCCTTTTGTGCGGCTTCACCGTTTTCCTGTCCGGCTGCGCCTTGCTGGAAAAGCGGGAAAAAGTCCAAATCGAGGAAGTTCCGCCCCATTACGGATACGACACTCACTACCGGAATCCCAATGCAGGCTTCCATGATCCGAAAAAAGATCCATCGGTCAATGATCCTAAGTTCATCAAAAACAAGCAGATGCTGGCTTTGGAACAGGAAATCGATGAGGAAAAACTCGATAAAGCCTGGGACGAAGATTACGAGGCTACGATGCAACGTCGTGAAAAAATGAAGTTCTGGAAAGATTGGTCTTGGTTTCAAAGCGGCGACAGCACCACAGGCATGAGCAAAGAAGCCAAAGCCATCAGTCAAAGGCTCGATCGGCAATGACGTAATAATTCCTTTAGCGGCTACCGAGTTCAGTGTGGCGTCAGGTTTTCGACGTTTTTTCATTCCATGGCAAGACAGATTCCCCGGTACAAACGCTGGTTTTATTCTTTCGTCCGTTGGCCGGTCAATATTTTCTTCATGACGCTTTACGGCGCCCGGTTTTACGGTCGGCACAATATGCCCGACGAGGGTGGCGTGGTTGTCGTTTCAAATCACCAATCGCATTTCGACCCGCCACTTCTCGGGGCCGCGTTGCGTCGTCAGTTGAACTATCTGGCCCGAAAGTCGCTGTTCAAGTTTTCGCCTCTCGCTTGGCTGATCGATTTGCTCGACGCGATTCCGCTGGAAATCGACGGTATCGGATTCGAGGGCATCAAAGAATGCCTGAAGCGTCTGCGCGGCGGCGAAATGGTTTTGATTTTCCCCGAAGGTGCCCGTTGTTGGGACGGGAAGATCGCGGAATTCAAGCCGGGTTCGCTTACGTTGGCCCAGCGCAGCAAGACGGCGATTCTGCCCATGGCCATCGACGGCTGTTTTGAAGCCTGGCCGCGCACGAATCGCATGCCTTGGCTCTGGGGGCGTATCAGTGTGAACGTCGGTGAGCCGATTTTGTACGAGGAATTCAAAGATTTGAGCGAAGAGAAACTTCGTGAGATGGTTCGAAGCCGGGTGATCAAATTACACGAAGAGCTTCTTGCGAAACGACTTTCCTGCCGTAACGGGGCCTTCTCGGAAATCGACGGACGGTAAAAAAACCGCCCTCAATGGAGCGGTCTTTTGGCGAAACGTTATCTGCCCCGGGAAATCACGGATATTTATAGCTCGTGTTCTTCGGGTCGAAGTCGGCGTCTTTCAGACCGACGTTCAGTTTCAGGTTCTGGTACGTATACGCCTCGATCAGCATCGGCGTGTCGCCTTGCTTTTTCGGCCAATCGTAGGATTCGTACCGGATCGGCAGATTCAGTTCCTTGTCGACGTAAATCCGGGCTTCATAAAAAATGAAATTCTGTCGAGGATACGGATGGATCACTTGGATCATCACGCAATCGCGGTCGGCCACTTTGACGTTCTGGTCGTAATACTTGACTTCACATTCGCCGTACTTCGAATCCTTGTAACCGACTTCGAGGAGTCGATCAACGAGGGTGAGAATGCCCATGTCCGTGATCGGGTATTTGTTTCCCGTCATGGCAATTCGACCCTCGGGATCGAGCCGAAGCGTTCCCGCCGCCCGTTGGACGCCAACGCCGTGGGCGATGAGTTTATTGTCGTTCTGTCCCTTGACGTAAATGGCTTCCTGGCCGTTCATCTGCTTGGGATACCGGAATTTCAGGTAAACGCTCAGTGGTTTGTGTCGAATCTTGACTTCCATCACCTGGGCTTCCTGGACCACGCCGTCGATGCACTCCTGCTTGGTCACCAAGGCGGTGTAATCTTCGATCTGGGCCAGTCGGGGTCGCTCTTTTTCCGCCCAACGTATCACTGGCATCAGGGGATGCTCGTTGACCGCCGGGGTCAGGTCGACATTAAACCGGGACGCTACCTTGGCTTCCGGTGTCGCGGCGGGAAGACTGTGCACGGTCTCCTGCGATAAAACGCCAGTACTGCCGCAAACCGTCACGAACAGGGACAGACCGACGTTACGTAACAATGCAAAATTCAGCTTCATTGGTTCATTTCCTTATGGTTCGAAGCGTATGGTTTTGAAGCGTGGGTCAAGCGAATCCTTTAGCAATGACGAATCCACGACTGGGGCAAAGCAAGCGGCTTTGTCGCGATGAAAGCCAAGCGATAGGGTAATTATCGCCCCTTTGTCGTTTTTGCTCAACCTTTTCAGGGTCACAAGCGAATGTTTTTTTCTTTGATATTGCTATAATGGGTGAAACGGGAGCATTTTAGCAGCTTTGTCCATTTTGTAGGAGCCCAATTTGTGAACTTTTCGGAAATAAATGTTTTACCGGTTGTTTCGGAAGCTTTCGCCGAGAATACCTATATAGTTCATGTCAATGAAAACAACGAATGCGTGGTCATTGATCCCGGCTTGGAGCCACAGAAAATTATCCGGCAGCTTGAGAAGTATGCCCTCAAACCGGTTGCCCTGTTGCTCACGCACGGACATGCGGACCACATCGGCGGAGTGGAGACGCTCAAGGAAAAGTATCCCGATGCGGAAATCTGTATCGGCGAAGCGGAAAAGGAAAAACTGACCGATCCCGAGGAAAACCTGTCTGCCGCGTTCGGATTCCCTATTGTCTCGCTGCCTCCGGATCGGCTTTTGCGACATGGTGAAACACTCGGCAAGGCCGGCATGGAAATCGAAGTCCGACATGCGCCGGGGCACAGCCAGGGACATGTTTTGTTCCTGCTCCGAACGGAACCAACGATGATTCTTTTTTCCGGCGATGTACTTTTCCGTAGCGGGGTGGGTCGGACCGATTTCCCCGATGGAAACTGGAGCCATCTTGAAAATTCGATCAAAACGCAAATCTTTACACTGCCGGGAGATACTGTTGTCTATTCCGGCCATGGAGACTCGACCACGGTGAACCGGGAAATGCGGCAATTGATGGATTGACCGAAGGCT
>JBEBTM010000373.1:0-4886 GCA_040393745.1 Thermogutta terrifontis
TGTTCAGACAGCCAACAATGACGAGTATTCCGACAAGATATCTCCGTTCAAGGCGACGATCCGTATCGTATACGTCTTGTCCGATTTCAAACCGGTGATGGTCGCTTCCGTCACATCGCCGCCAACGGTCATGGAACTCCAACTATTGCCGTTGAAACTGTATTCAATCCGATAGCTGGTCACCTCACTTGCCGAAGGCGACCAGGAAATCGTCGCGGCATTTGACTTCTTCGAAACAAGTAGCAATTCGGTCGGTGCCGTCGGCTTGGCCGGAGTCGCGGTCGTTTGGACGACAAGCGGATCGGACCAATTCGACTGTCCCGCCTTGCTCTCGGCGGCGATACGCACCAGGTATTCCGTTCCGGCCGTCAAGTCGGTAATGGTGTACGAGGTCGCGTTCTTTTTGACCGTTGCCGATTTCCAAGTCGTGCCATCCTCGGACCATTGGACGGTGTAGCCGGTTACGTTGCTCTTGTCGCCGCTCCAGGATACGGTGATCGAGTTCTTCGTCACGGCAGTCGATTGCACACCAGCCGGAACTGCGGCCGTACCGCTCATTTGGGTTTGAGCCGCGATCGTCGTGGAATATTCCGAGACGGCATTTCCCTCAACGGCAACGACCCGGTAAACGTAGGCAGTATTGGCCGCAAGTCCGGTGTTCGAAAAGTCCGTTGCCGTACCTTGGTAAACCGTGCTCCAATTGTTCGAACCGACGACAGCCCGTTCAAGCCGGTAAGATGAAGCACCGTCGACCGCATTCCAAGACACGTCGATTTGTGTGGAACTTTGAACAGAAGCCGACAAACCGTCCGGAGCCGAAACAGTCGGCATCGGCAATGCCACGAAAGCCGTATCCGACCAACCGGAATCGCCGGAGCGATTGAACGACAAAACGCGATATTCCAAGACGCTTCCGGCCGCGAATTCCGAAACGGAATCACTGAAACCGGTCTGCGTGTCCTGATAGATAACCGCCCAGGAATCGCCGGAACCGGCCACTCGTCGCTGGACGATATAAGCCGTCGCATTGTCTGTTGCCGTCCATGAAACGGAAACAGCGGCATCGACAAGTTCGACGGAATTGAATTGCGGCGTTTCCGGCATTCCGATCACCGTAAATGTCGTACTGAAAACGTTATTGTCCTCGTTATTTTCCTCTACGACACCGGTTTCATCGAGTACAACCCGGATCGAATGCGTTCCGGCGGCAAGCGACGGAAGGGCCGTCAGGTAATTCACATACTGCTGTGAATTGGACGAGAAGTTACGGCTGACCTGACCGATGGCGATGTCGTTGACATAAATCGTCGCGGAAACGGAGCCGGTATAAACATCACCAGTATTCCGGAATCCGAAGCCGACATACAATTCTTGATTTATGTAAAACGTGTTCTGAACGGCGTAATTTGCCTCACCATCGACGACCATGACTGGCGAAGCCCAATTGTCCGGTGTAAAGAATTCGAGGTCATAGGGTGGAACCCAAGCGGACACGGTAAACACATCGGATATGGCCGAGTCGCCGCCGTAAACATAGGAAACGACCCGATAGTCGTAAACTTGCGATGAATCCGGTCGGACGTCAATCCACTTGAACGCTTCGATACTGTCGGCACTGCGGGTCGTTCCAACGTCGACCCACTGATCCGTGCCGCTTTCAGCCCGCTGCACGATGAAATAAAGTCCCTGTTCCCAAGAGGCTGTCCAGTTGAGCGACACTTCCCTGGCGGAAAGTTCGACGGCGTACAGATTAGCCGGAACCGGCGCGACCGGCAAGGCAGGCGTTTCCAGGGCGATGATGTTGGAGACGGAAGTTTGGCCGTCCGGGGCGTGGCCGACCACGCGATATTCATAGGCGGTGCCTGACGAAAGATTTGTGTCGCGGAAATGCCAATAAGAACCATTCCGTTCACCCGCACCAACTTTTTCCCATTGACCGCTGCCTGCCGGAGATCGTTCGACATCGAACCGGAGTCCATCGAAGCCGGCGGCGTACCAGTTCAGTTCGATTTCCGTATCGCCGACGAGCCAGGCGCCGAA
This sequence comes from Thermogutta terrifontis, assembly GCA_040393745.1. Taxonomy (GTDB): domain Bacteria; phylum Planctomycetota; class Planctomycetia; order Pirellulales; family Thermoguttaceae; genus WRKP01. Next base: position 2,041 of record JBEBTM010000373.1, read on the forward strand.
ATTGCCGGTCTGCGGAATCCGCTGGACGACGGTAATGGTTTTCGTTAGGACGTTGTTCGACATGTCAGACTCGGTGAGACGCCCATCGGAATTGACACGCAATTCGAAGACGTATTCACCCGTCGGCAAACCTTGATACAAGTTGTCAAAGATATGTGATAGTTCCATACCGGCCGGGATTTCACCGTAAAAATTCTGCTGGAAAAGCATTGAGCCGTTGAGTAGAAGTTCAACACGATAATCTCGATACGGCGTCGCCGCGCCATCGTTCATTATACTCCAATGAACGAAAATCGGCGAACCGGAAACGAATTGCGCATCGTCGATTGTCGCTCCGGGGGTTGAAGAAAGTACCAATTCCGCCGCAACGAGGTCCGGCGCAACCACGTTGATGGTCGTCTGGTAGATATTGTTCTCCTCGTTTTCCTCGGCAATAAGGTTGTTCGGATCGATCCGAATCTCGATCGTATGCTCTCCGACGGTCAGTCCTGCGAAGGAAATGAGCGGAGAATCCCAATAGCTGTTGGGAGCATATAAACCATATTGTTGCGTGCTATAAAGCTGTCCGTCAACATAAACTCCCACGAGGACCGGATCTTGTGAGTAGCCGGCAAGGTTTGCAATGGTATAGCGAAGATCAATATCCTCATCCACGATGAAATCATTGCCGCCGCTGGTGCTTTGCCAGGGTTGCCCTAATTCGACTGCGGGAATGTTCGAATTGTAGTGCGTGAACAGGAAATCGGGTCTGACACGATCGACGAAAATCGTTTCCGAATAAACGTTGTTCGTTTCATCCGATTCCGCGACATAATTATACGGATCAATGATCAGTTCGATTCGATGTTCTCCCGGAGAGAGATTGAGATAGATATCCGGGGAAATCAAGGTTTGCCTAGGTTCGAGGCCGTAGATTTTGAAGGAACCGGCAAAGTTGCCGTCGACTCGAACTTCGACAAACGTCTCACCGTAGAACGAGCCTTGGTTGATCACCGCGGCGTTGAGGATCACCGGATATTCGGCCAGCAAGCGGTCCGGCGTCGCGCCTTCGAAATCTTGCCGTAATTGGATCGGCGAGTTCCAACCTTCCGGCGTCGTCATGGTGAAATCGGCCAGTGGTTCGACGATCGTAAGCGTTCGAATAAACACATTGTTCGTCTCATCTGATTCGTTGACGTCGTTAAACGTGTCGATCCGGAGTTCGAATTCATGTTCGCCGGCCCCAAGCCCATGGACCTGAATTCCGCGATACTGGAGGAAATAATTGACCGGAAGCCCTGGCGGATAATACTGCGACCAATATTCCTGCCCGTCGAGTAGCAGGGTCACCTGAAATCCATTTTGTGCTTGAAAATCGCCGATGTTTTTCAAACCCCAGGAAATATAGAACGATTCGTAAGGATGAATGGCCTCGGCATCGACGATCCCGATGGACGAATCGGTAAACACGATCGGGGCCGTCCATCCGTCCGGCGCAAACGGGGTCAAGTCTGCCTGTGGACCTTCCACACGAAAGGTTTTGACCAGCACGTTGTTCGTTTCATCAGTTTCGGCGACGGTACCGAGCGTGTCGAGCCGTAATTCCAAAGTGTGTTCACCAACGGCCAAGTCGTAAAGCTCGATGTTCCGTTGCGCTAAGATATAATTGACAGGAAGTCCGGCCGGGTAGGTGTATTCGCGAATAACTTCGCCATCAAGGATGAGTTCGACTTTGAATTCGCTGTCGGTCCTGAGCGTTCCGGTGTTTCTCAAGGCCCAACCGCAGAATACGGTCTGGTAAAGTCCGATCGCTTCGGCATCCTGAAGTGACGACGGGTCTGTAGCAATAATCAGGGGGGACTCCCACCCATCTGGCGCAAACGGTACCAGATCGGGAAGGGGTTCTTCGGGGATGTATTCGCCTAAGGCACTTTCGTAAGCACCGAGATCGACCGTTCCCTGTTGGATACGGTTGTTGCCCCGTGCGTCTCGGGTCGTGGTGACATAGTCGTTGATACCGGCATTGACCGCCGGGCTGCCGTCATGAAGAGTAATGTACGAATTCTCGGTGATATTGAAAACGTCGGCGGCGGCATATCGGCCGAGCCGGTTCGACTCGGCCGATATGCCATAATTCGAATAATAGGTGCCGATGATATTATTCTCGAAATTCGGCGTGCCCATGTTGACGACGATATCGGCACGATAATAACTATGGTACGGATCACTCGCCCCCCGGTTTGCCATCACGATGGAATTCCGTAGGTTCAAAACCGACGGGATCTGCGGAATATCGGGAGCGTTGTAACTATTGGTTACGTAAACGGCTTCCTGGCCGGAATTCTGCGTGATCGTCGCACCCGTGATCGTCGAAACGGACGAATGGAGCATCAGCGCGGAGCCGATCAGGGCTTCGTTCCGGTTGAAGACGGCGTTTTCGAGCGTGACATTCGAACCTTCGGCATACACGCCACCGCCCCAACATTCCACATAAGTCGAATCGGCGGTATTGCCCTGATAAATGACGTTCGTCTGATCGGTCGTCCCGTCAACGATGGCGAACGCCGCTCCGTGGACGGATGAATTGCCGATGAACGTGACGTTGTCGAGCGTCGACTGACCGCCTTGCTGGTAGATCGCGCCTCCGTATTCGCCATAGGCAACACCGGCGGTCGCATTGGAACGGAAGCGAACGTCGGAGATGTTGAGTGTCGCATCAATGGCACTGATTCCACCGCCATATTGGCCCACCCCCGCTTTGCCGCCGGAGATGTTCAGATGGCCGAGATTCAATTCCGTTCCGGCCCCGACGCTGAGAACTTGGAACCGATTGTCGCTTGATCTGTCGCCCGACAAATTGGTCAGCC
>JBEBTM010000374.1:0-4878 GCA_040393745.1 Thermogutta terrifontis
AATTTCCATTGCGTCATTTCCAAGGCCGGGCCGCCTCGCAGGACATCGAAGAGCCCACGGAGCTGGTATTCGACCAAAGCAGCATCGCGGTTCGGGACGGCATTGCCAAACGAATCCAGGCCCGACTGCGAACGCCGGATATCCGATTCGAATTCGACGGTCGCACGGCTAAACTGGTCGGCACCGTTGCCACGCCTCGCCAGCGGGATTTGGTCGAATCCATGCTCCGTCTGGAGCCGGGCATCGACGAAATCAAAAACGAATTGACGGTCGTTTCGCTTGAATAACACGAGCGGAAATCCGCGATCGTGGAAAGCGTCATTTCATCTTTTTCGGCATCACGAACAAAGCGCAAAGCGTGACCGGGATGACGACAAGCCATGCGCCCGGTTTGATCAGACAGAAAATCAGTACCGGCGGCACAGCGAGCCAGAACCAGATCGGGATGCTTCGTAAATCGGCCCAAGCGAGCCAGAGCAGGAACAAAATCGGCGCAAACCGAATCACCGAGTTCAGCGGTTTATGGTGAACGGGATCCCGGGTCCAGAGCACGATCGAAAGCACCGCCACGCCCAAAAGCAGCGATGAAACCACGCCCAATCGGGTTCGCATCGGGAGATTGAACCAGTATTCCCTCATCGTGATCAGATTTCCTTGGCCAGTCGCACGAACAGGTCCATTTCCGCGCGGGACCGTTTTTCCGTGACGGCAAGAAGCAACAGGTCATCGTCCATGCCGAACCGGGAAAGCGCCACGCCGGGGTACACTCCCTTCGGTTCCAGGGCCGCAATCACATCCGATGCTTTCCGATGACCGGGCAAGCGGACCGTGAACTCTTTGAAAAACGCGGCTTTTCCAAACGCGGGCGCCCAGCCGGCTTCTTTGGAGAGGCGAGCGGCGAGGTAATGGGCTTTTTTCGTGCACAATTCCGCGACTTCCCGAAATCCTGCAGGGCCCATCGCGGCCATGTAAATACAAGCACGAATGGCCATGAGCCCCTGGTTGGAACAGATATTGCTCGTCGCTTTTTCCCGCCGAATATGCTGCTCCCGGGTCTGCATGGTCAGGACCCAACAGGCGTTGCCGCGCCGGTCGATGGTCTGCCCGACAAGCCGGCCGGGCATACGACGCATCAAGGATTCCCGACAGGCGAGAATCCCCAGATAGGGTCCCCCGTAGCTCATCGGAATGCCCAGCGGCTGCCCTTCGGCGACGACGATGTCGGCGTCAAGATCGCCGGGGCGCTTCAAAATGCCCAGGCTGAGCGGATCGACAGCGACGATCAGGAGCCCGCCGGCGGCGTGGATGGCGTCTCCGATTTTTTGCACGGATTCAAGGTTCCCGAAGAAATTCGGTTGCGAAACGACGACGCAGGCGGTGTCCTTGTCGATCATTGCGACAAGTGTTTCAAGATCGATCACGCCACCGGGCGTGGGCACTGAAACGATTTCGACATCAAGATTGACGAGATACGTCGCAAGAACCCGGCGATATTCCGGGTGCAAAGAGCCGGGAATCAGGGCCTTTTTCCGGCGTGTTGCCGCAGCGGCCATCAACACGGCCTCGACGCAAGCCGTGGCACCGTCGTAATGCGAGGCGTTGGAAAGTTCCATGCCGGTAAGCCGGGCCACGAGCGATTGGTATTCGAAAAAAAGCTGCAAACTTCCCTGGCTTGCTTCGGCTTGGTAAGGAGTGTAGGCGGTCACGAAACGTGGGTCCGAGGCCAAAAGGTCGACCACGGCCGGAATGAAATGATCGTAACTGCCGGCTCCGAGAAAATGCAACGACTGTGACGCGGGGCGAAGCGTCGATTGCAGTTCGTCGAGTAGCCGGTTGAGTTCCAATTCGGTCAAACCGGCGGGCAGGTTGAGCAGGCCATTCACGCGATCCCCCGGCGGGATCATCGCAAAGAGTTCATCCACGGAGGAAACGCCGATTTTCTGGAGCATCTCGGCCCGATCAGCCTCGGTCAACGGAATGTAGGGCATGGCAAAATGGCGATATTATCAGGTGTGTTAAGGTTGTTATACACTTGCGTTACCCCCTCATTCTAACGTATTCAAATCTTCGGTAAAGCGGGTGGAATTGTTCCCCGGTATGTGGTTTATGAGAAAAGCGAATCACCTCGGCGAGATTTTCGGGGAAATATACAAAAAAACCGTTTCCGGGTGTAACCGGTCACGAAAAAATTCCCATAATAAGGTGTCCGCGATTTTTACCGTCTCCTATTTACCTGAAACCAATGCCTGACTCACCGAAATGCCCTGAATGTCAGGGACCCCTTGAACCGGAAAAACCTTGTCCCGGTTGTCTGCTGCGAATGGTCGCCCAGCCCACGGACCGTCTCGATACCGACGGTGCCCCACGGACTCCGCCCGACAGGGAGGCCGTACAGGCCGCGTTTCCTGAACTGGAAATCCTCGAAATGATCGGCCAAGGCGGCATGGGTACGGTCTTCAAAGCATGGCAACCCAAGCTCGACCGTTACGTCGCCCTGAAAATTCTCTCCGCCCATTTCACCGGCGCTCCGGTGTTTACCGATCGCTTCGCCCGGGAAGGCAAATTGCTCGCCCGGCTTTCGCATCCCAATATTGTTACGGTTTATGACTACGGGCAGGCGGGCGAATTTTATTACCTGATGCTGGAATACGTCGACGGTGTGAACCTTCGGCAAGCGATGCGTGAGCAGAGATTCACGCCTGAACAGGCTTTGGCCATTGTCCCGAAAATCTGCGACGCCCTGCAATATGCCCACGACGAGGGCGTTTTGCATCGCGACATCAAGCCGGAAAACATCTTGCTCGACACCCGGGGCCGGATCAAAATCACGGACTTCGGAATCGGTAAACTCACCGAACAAAACGACCCGCCTGCCGAGGCGCGGAACGTCGGTGAACGTCATCCCGCCCTGACCGGCGAGGGGCAAATCCTGGGCACGCCGAACTACATGGCCCCGGAACAGCGGGACACGCCGAACTCGGTGGATCACCGGGCCGACATTTACTCGCTGGGCGTGGTGTTTTACGAACTTTTGACCGGCGAGCTTCCCAAGGACCGGTTTTTATTACCGAGCGAAAAATCGAACGTGAGCGGCAGAGTGGACGAAATCGTGCTCAAAGCCTTGGAAAGAGAACGCGACAAACGCTACCAAACAGCCGAGGAACTGAAAACGCAGGTGGAAACGCTCACCGCCGTCGTGAACGAAATGAAAATCGCCCCGAAGCACTGGATGGAATGGTTCGGCTACAGCAAATCTCCGCGACACCATCTCGTTTGGGCCTTTGTTTGCCTCGGCATTGCCGTTTTGGCGAACCTGCTCTTAATCGTCATTCAATGGGTAAGCGGTTTATATGACGTCAAATGGCCGGCTTTCGCCATGATCTGCTCCGCTCTACCGGCAATAATCATGCTCTTTCAATGGCTGAACGCCAAGCGGAAAGAGCGGCTCGAAAAGGAAGGCTTCACGGTGGTCATGCCTGATGGAAACGCCGCGATGGGCGGCGGCGCGTTGTCGTTTTTCGTCATGGCAATCGTCTTTGTCGGTATCGGCATGTACTTCACGATTCCCGCAAGGCTGTCGCTGATCCCCTTTGAAAAACAGCGTGATCTTGCCCGGACGGATTATGAGCTGTTCCGGGAAATATGCGAGAAAAACGATGAAATTGCCCTGCAAATCAAGGCAACCGGGCAATTCAATGACCCAAAAAAACTCGTGTTCCTGGCCAAAGTGAAAGTCGACGCGGATATTTTGGACAAAAAGAAAACCGAGGCCGAGGGAGCCCGGAAAGAATATGAGGAAAAGAGGTCCCGGATCAGTAAGGATGCCTTTGTCGGGGGAGCGGTGTTCGGTTGGGGCGGCGTTTTTTTCGTTCTCATCGCGATACGGATGGCGTATTACCACCTATGGTGGTTGCGTGACAGGTCCGACAAGCGGGGGCTTTTCTCCTCGTCCCTGGTTTTATGCGCGGGAATACCGGTTTTTATCGCCGCGACGGCCTCGGCGGTGTTTTTAACAATGATGGTTCGGGCCATGTAACGAGAAAGGGTGGGAATTTTCATGCAATCTGCAGTTGGTCCGGTTTTGATTCTGGTGCTCGTTCTCGGGATCGCCTTCGCGCCATTTTTACGCACGATATACAGGGCAGCTACCATCCCGGAGACAGGGTTGCCACACAGAAGCCTCGCTTCGCTGGCCCTGTCGTTCACACTTCTCGTCCTCTTGGGAATGATACCCCTGTTCGGATATATGGGCCAGGCGTTTCATGTTCGCGAAAGAACGGAAGCCATTGACACGTCCCGGCAAGAGGCATTGGAAGCGGAGCTCGAATCGCAACGAAAAATCCTGGAAGACGGCATGAAAGGCAAGCCCGATGTGGAAACCGCGCTGGAAAAATTCGACCGGGAAAGCGACAAGCTGCGAACGGAATTCTGGAACGAGAACGCAAAATACGAACATGAAAAACAAAGCCGACTTCGAACCGTGACGAGCGATCACGAGGTCATCCGACAAAACACGGAAATGCTGCCGGTGTTTTTCGTCGCTGTTTCGGTTTCTTCACTGCTTTTTCTCGGTCCGGCGGGCATGGTTTTTGGATGGTGGTACTTACAAGGAATCCGCAAGGCGCCGGAAAAACCGGGTTGGCTTCGGGCGATGGTCGCGGCACTGATGATTCCTTGTTTTTTACTCTGGTTGATTCCATGGATTTTCGGTGTGCAGGTGGGCGCGACGATCGCCCGGGATTTCGGGCTGCCGGGGCCGACACTGCAATTACTCGGTGGCCTGTCGGCGTTTTTCTTTTCACTCCTGCGGATCGTCTCCATGTTATGGGTGGCCGACCGCGGGGTTTTTCAAAAAAGGAGTGAAAAACCCCCGCCCCC
>JBEBTM010000375.1:0-4849 GCA_040393745.1 Thermogutta terrifontis
TTATTTCAATCGGACATCCGTCTCGATCAAGGAGATCAATTCCAATATGCTGATGGCCTACGAGCGTTACATGCGATCAGAAAGGACGATGACACGAGTCAACCAATTGGGGAATGAAGTTACAACGAGAGAAAAAGGTTTGTCCGACAGCGGTCTGCACAACCAAATGCGGGACCTACGTACCTTGTTCAATGCTGCAAGGGATCATTATAATAATGAAGACCTCGGTATTTACCGCATAAAGCATTACCCTTTCAAAAAATACAAGGTAGGTTCCCCACCACTTACGAAAAAAAGGAACAATACACTTGAACAGGTATTAGCGATAAGGGATTGTATCACCCAGCCCGGTAGTCGTGTGGAATTGGCCAAAGAGCTGTATATGCTTTCGTTCTACCTCTGCGGAATGAACGCCGTAGACCTTTATCAATTGACGGAACTTGACGTCAGAAACGGCCGCGTGGATTACAATCGTTCCAAGACAGAGGGCAAGCGTAAAGACAATGCGTTTATCAGCATCAAGATCGTTGATGAAGCCAAGCCATTGCTTGAAAAATACATAGGTAAATTATCCTTGCGTTATTCCAATTGTGACAGCCTCAATTGGGCATTGTGCAAAGGCATGGAACAGTTGCGCAAGTTGACCGGAATACCCGAGCTAACCCTCTATTGGGCTCGTCACACTTTTGCTAATACCGCACGCAACGACTGTCGCATGAGCAAGGACGATGTGGCACTTGCGCTCAATCACGTTGACGAGGGTAATCGCACAACAGATATTTACATTGCCAAAGATTGGAAAATTGTGGATGACGTTCAGCGGAAAGTCATTGCACAGCTTAAAAAAGTTGAAATCAAGGTGATGAAGAAAATACAGGCGAAGAACGGAATAAAGAGCGTGGCCGCCTAATATGTAATAACTATCATCGTCGAATTGTATGGGGAATCTAATCCCGTGCAATTTGATGGGATCATTTTTTAAAATGTAAATTCTGATTATCATGAAAACTGTGTTTTGGTTTTTTATCACTTGTATTATCGCAACAATAGGTTTCTTTGCCGCACTGTCCATGAAAACCCCATGGATTGGATTTGTTGTTGCTTTCGGTGTTTGGTTGATTTTCCTTTGGAACACGACAAAACCGAGGAAGCATTAGTTCTTTCCGCGGAGCATTACAAAATTCTCTATCAGTCCTTGACTGACTATACATCAATCAATTTGTATTATTGACGCCAATAGCATCATCGGTTGTCACAATCAATAGGTATAACGGGTTGGACTCCACGAAAAGTTCTTCTTGAGTTGATTTTTGTTCTTCTCGCGTGGTCATTTCGAATCATTTTTATCCCAAATTCGCATCAAATTTAATTTATTAATAATGATTCTAAATAATGTGGATTTGGATTTCTCAAGAGTTGCTGCGGTGATTTTTGCAATTATAGTAAATATTGGAAGTACCACTGCTCAACAAAAGCTATGGAACGTTAGCGGATATGTCTACGACATCGATGGCAACCCTATTGAGAACGCATCAGTAACAGTGAGTAACGTCCATCTTGGGACATCTACGAACGAGATGGGTTTTTTTAATATATCCGATATCGTCCTAGATTCTATAATTGTCAAAGCGTCAGCATTAGGTTACCAAAGCGAAACACAGACAGTTCATAAGCGAAATGTGGTCGAAAACAATATCACCTTTGTTTGTAAGAAAAACGAAATAGCATTGCAACAGGTAACTATCACAGCCGATAAACGAGAGCGGTTTTTACAAAATACCCCCTCCGCCGTTTCCGTAATCCAATCGGAAGATGTTGAAAAATTTCGGCTGTGGAATCTGGCTGACTTGGGATCAGTGGCGCCCAATGTGCACATTCAAATGACCGGCAGCGATATGCATTCTTTCTCTATCAGAGGTATTGTACCTCCGGGGGGTGCGTCGTTTGATCAACCAGTTGCGGTTTATTTAGATGGTATATTACAGTACGATATCGCCAATACTATGGCGCCTCTATATAATATCGAACGAATCGAAGTGTTAAGGGGACCTCAAGGAACTCTGTATGGTAGAAATGCGATGGGGGGAGTGATCAATATCATTACAAAAAAGCCAAACCTCGATCAGGGTTCGTTGGGTTTCGCAGAAGCAAGTATTGGAGATTTTGGTGCTCAGCGTTATGTTGTAGGAACAAGTATTCCACTGTATAAAGATTTATCGGCTAATATAGCAGGTTTTGTTAATAAGTCAGACGGCTATTATACAAATGTCTATGATGGAAATCGATTTGATAAAAACCATCATGTTGGAGGTAGTGCCACCATAAGGTACCTGCCATCCAGTGCTTGGGACGTGAACATTAATTTTAAAATACAACACTCGGAAAATCATGGCACTTTTCCATTTATCCTATACGACCCTCAAAAAACAATTTATCGACATGTAACCAATCAGGATACTTCCGGAAATGAAGCTCGGGATCTTTGGAATGTATCCCTAAGTATGAAAAACCACAACAGGTGGTTTAACATACATAGCATCACAGCTTACCAATACAGTAACCGCTTTATAAAAGATGGTCGATGGGATTTTGATTGGACTCCGCGAGACATCAACAGTTCGGTGTATGTGGATTCGCCCAACGATAATGCATCGGGAACGCTGACACAGGAATTACGTTTTGATAACAACAATCTCGGCATGCCTAACTTATATTGGACTGTGGGAAGTTTTCTCCACTATCATCAGCGTAAGGAAATAGGCGTGCTACATGTTGGCGAAGACGCCGTGTTCGATGGAGATAGCTATGCGCCATATCAACTACGGACACCCTCACAATTTTATAATGCGGGAATTGGAGTTTTCGGTCAGATGTCCTATATGATCTTACCAAAACTGGAAATTACAGCAGGGTTAAGATACGATTGGGAAAACAAATTAATGTATACCCAAACCGATATGATTAAGGAAGGAACGCCTGATACCGAAATCCAGCAACGTATCCGGATACCGGGAAAATACACAGCGTTCACACAGAAGTTGAATTTGAGTTTTAGACCTACGGACGCGGTTATTTTATATGCCACCTATTCCACAGGGTTCCGTGCGGGAGGCTTGAATAATAGAACAAGTATACCAGCATTCTTGACCTACAATCCAGAGTTCGCAACGAATTGGGAGATGGGATTCAAATTTAATGGGTTCTCCAACAAGTTCTCCACTAGCCTCGCTGCATTTCATATTGATTGGCGGGATATGCAAGTCGTGATGTTTTTACCTGGATCTACGTTTGATGTAGCACTACAAAATGCCGGGAGAGCGATAAGTTCCGGTTTAGAATTGGAGGTTTCGGCAATCGTCGCAAAGGGCTTGGAATTGGATTACGCGTTCGGTTTAACTACCGGACGATATAAAAAAATGGCCACCCCGGATCCCACCACAGGCGATGAAATAGATTTGTCAGGCAATCGACTCATTTCCCAGCCTGATTTCACGTCTATGTTGGTCGCACAGTACAGTTATCCAATAGCTCCGAAAACCATTGGTACCGCCCGGCTAGAATGGAATCATATCGGATTTCAATCTTTTGACATCGCAAACTCTATTAGCCAGCGATCTTACCCGCTATTCAACGCGAGGCTTCAAGCAAATTATCAACAGATAGGAATTGCTTTCTGGATGAAAAATATTTTCAACCACCGATATATTTCAAGTATTTATGCTTCGGGTTCACCTTTCGTTGTTCTCGGAGCCCCCGGAAATTACGGCTTAACTCTGTCTCTTAGATTTCAAAATCGATGAAGACGAATGCTAAATACGCTATTATTGGCTTATTATATTTCACACAATCCATCCCCATAGCATTTATGGGAACGGCATTGCTAACCATCATGCGTTCGGAAGGCATTGGATTGGATAAAATTGGCTATTTATCGCTTGTTATGATTCCCTATGCCCTAAGTTTCTTATGGGCGCCACTCGTTGATCGATTTGGTAGCAGTTACTTCAAATGGGTATCCACTGCGAGTATATTGTATGCATTATTTCTTTTTCCGGCGAGCTTTCTATACGTCGATAACTTATACGGGTTGCTTATATTGTTTACCCTTGCGATCTTTTGTATGAGTGTACAGGATATCGCCATGGATGCGTTCGCAATTACATCATTAACGGATAAGGAAAAGAGTATCGGGAACGGGTTACAAGCAGGTGGCGGGTATTTTGGATTATTAATTGGCGGTGGCGGAGTACTACTTGTCTATGACCGATTGGGGTGGGATGCAACTATTACATTGCTGACTGTTGTAACACTTATTCCGGTGATAGCTACAATCCGTTATAATAAATACAGTAAGAAACCGGACACAAGATCGGACGTTTCGATACGACAAATGCTTGAATATTTTAAAGATGCTAAATTTAAAAAATGGATACCTCTTTTGCTTTTATTGAAAATCCCTGCCAATGTCGCTTTTTATTTTTCTAATCCTCAGTTGATAGACAAAGGTCTCGGTCTCGCCGAAGTCGGATATATTTTCGGTATATGGGGCATGGGCGCTGCGGTGGCTTCTGGGCTTATCGCTGGCCTTGTTTTTAAGCGAGCAGAAATACGGACGAAGGTGATAATTGCTATTGTGGCCAATATCATAGCCGTTGCCTCAGCATTTCTATTAAGCTATGTTTCATCTTCACAAACAACTATAATTATATTTCTATGCTTGGCTATGGGTAGTATGCTCGGTTTAACCGGCATGATATTAAACGATGTGGCTATGCGACATGTTCGAAGTGGCGTGTGTACGTCTTCAAACTAAATTAGACACATTAGGATGAAACCTTAAGGAGACTTT